>NZ_JARVGN010000170.1 GCF_029762515.1 Methanocalculus sp.
GGGTGATCTTGTTGCCGGGGACACCGCCGATTGAATGCTTATCAACAATCGGGTGCGAGGCAAAGGAGAGTTTCTCGCCAGTCTGGACGGTTGAGCGGGTGAGATACTCGATCTCGTCCATATCAAGACCGTTGATGTAGGTGCCTACGATGTATGCGCTGATCTCGCCGGGGGAGAGGGTATCGTCGACGATCTCCCGGACGATCGACTGGGTCTCCTCCATCGAGAGTTTGCCGCCGTCCATCTTCTTCTTAATGAAATCAATTGAGGAAGGCCTTCCGACAGCCCGGATCTCGATTGGTTCGCCTCCTTCAAGGGCGAGCCGCCGGTTCGTCACCTGGTAGACGCCGGCTGTTCCCTGCGGCAGCAGTGTTGTGGTTGTTGTTACAAATGCCTGTGCGGCGGTCTTCTTCTCTTCATTGATCACCTCGACACGATCCCCGTCCAGGACGCCGATGGTGCGGGCGTCGTCCCGGTTCAGGAGGATGCCCCGGTATTCGATATCAATCACTTTTCCAGAGAGACGAACCATAGATCACACTACCTTTTTGAATCATTCCGGTAATAGCCAGTATATGACAAGAGGATCTGGTTGGCGGGAGAGATAAGGGTTGCCGGAAGAAGGGTTTCAGGGTTTGGGCAGGAGAGTGGGAGGGAGTGGGTTGGGAAAGAGAGGAGGAGGAGGAAGATTGGAAGAGGGGAGATAAGGGAATAATCTGACATTGCCATTATGGCTTTATAATGCTGGATGCAATGCTTCAATCAGGAGAGTTGGATTGTTTTATGCCAGAGAAACATCTTCGCTATACAGTACTCATGTAAAAGAATGAAGACGGGGGATATACTGTAACAGTACCCCTCCTACCGGGATGTATAAGTGAAGGATCAAACTGGGAAGAGGCATTACGTCATATCGAGGAGGCAATTGCCGGGTATATTGAAGTTGCCGGAAAACCGGGAAAAGCTATTCCTGTTTAATAATCCGCTTTTCTATAGCAACCTTACTAAAATAGCTCCACAAGCTCTTCCCTCTCCTGAATACGCCTGATATCATCAAGGAGACGCCGTTTCTTTTCGTGCTCGATCATCTCTTTAATATCCCCGGAGAGCGCCATTCCGGGTTTGCGTAGATGAAGGAGCTCTTCTACGATATCCTCCCTGAGAATAATCTTTTTTGGAGCCTTCATGAGAATACAGGAATATGGTTTTCAATCCGAATAGTGATTCCGGTAAGAAAACACCCTCCCTCGCTATTTCGTGATCCAACAACCGGATCATGGGAACTGATTGGAGCAGGTGCGGCGCAGGTATAGGGGGGCGGGGCGAGCGAAGGGATAAGGATGACAGAGCTGATAAACCCTTGCTCATCAGAGCAACCTGAAAGGCGATTCTTAAGAATCGGGGATTTATCTGCTTCTGGCAGCCACCGAAGTATTCCCGCCCCTCCCGCGTTGCATCTGCGGTCAGCCAGTACAACTTCCTTGCGAAGCACGTGCGGACAGGACAGGGGCGGTGGGGAAAATGCCTCAGTAAACAGATCCGAATACATGATTCAAGCACCCGATAGCCAGATGATGACTCGTACCCTATTCAAAACCCACACGGATCAGCGAGTTGCGACAAAAACAACAAGCTAAAGAAATTAGAGAAGAAAATAGCAACGAAAGCGCTAAAATTACGTTTTAACTAGGAAAGAGCTAACGCTCACCTGTTTTGCTCTGACAAAGAAAAAGAAAAATTAAGGTTGGTTAGGTTTAGTCCCTGCGAAGAACGAGGAACGCTACCGCACCAAGACCTGCAATCGCAACAAGCGCACCAAATCCGGGTGATGCCGGGGTTGCTGGTGGCTGGGTTGGGACAACGGTTGCCGGTGGCTGGGTTGCAGGTGGCTGGGTTGCAGGTGGCTGGGTTACCGGGACACCCTCAAGGACGTTGAAGGTGGCGGTTGTGGTTGCATCTGCTTCGATCGATTCAATCTTGACGATGTACTCATCAGGTGTGAATCCTGAAGCATCAACTTCCATTGAGAAGGTGTTGTAACCTGCGTCACCCTGAACGACCTTGACAACTCCAGACTGACCTGCGAATTCACCGCTGGCGGTCTTGTCAGTTGGCTTGAAGGACGATGAGGTAACTTCAACGATCAGTTCATTATCAACGGCGAGGTTGGTTGTACCGGTGATGGTGAACTTGGTTCCAACATACTTGTCGCCGACGGTGTCGAGCCTGATCCAGGGTTCTTCAACGAGGAACGTAAGTTTGGTGTACGTGTCGTCAATCGACTGGAGATCAAGCATTCTTGTGAGTGCCTCAGCGGCGTCAGAGCCCTGAAGACGACCATTACCCTCAGCGATGAAGAGTTCTGCACCTACTGCATTCGCTGCAGGTATATTGTTAATAAGGGCATTACGTGTACCAATAAAGGTTAAACCTGCAACGGTGGTGTCATCGTCTAAAACATCAAACTGTCCGTTTGCCATTGGGTGCTGGGCAACGATGAAGTACTGTCCAGCAGAAAGACCTGCGGTTGTTGCGCCGGTAATTTCGTACTCGAAGCTTGCATCATCTTCAACATTCTGCTGTTCCATCTGGAACTTGTTTACACCAAAGAGCCAGATCTGAATATTGGCAGGTTCGCCTTCAGCTGTTCCACGAACGTAGAGTTTGTCACCCTTTGCAACAGTTGTTGCTGAGGGGGTAGCTGTAATGAAGCCTTTCCGGATAACAACAGAGACAGTGCCATACTTTACATTGGCAAGATTGTTCTTGTCATTCTCTTGGGATACGGCATAGATAGTGTAGGTACCCGGATCGAGCATGGCATCGCCGGTCATCCACTTGTAATCCCAGGTGTCATCGGATTTAACAGTCCGTTGAACAGCAATATTAGTTGCTCCACCGGCAGTGATTGCGGTAGAAGGAGCATTAATATCTCCACCAGCACCTGGAAGGTTTGGACCGGTGATGAAGAGGTAGGTTATGCCTGAATCAGAATTCGTTCCAGAGAGCGTAACTTCCTGACCGAGATAGTACGTTCGGTCGCCAGATGCGGTGATTGTAACTGCACCCTTTTCGACCTTCAACTTGACTTCATCATAGTCATCAGTAATGACGCCAGCCTGAGTCCGCTGAACACGGATTGTAAAGGTCTTATCATTTGTGGACTGGTTGGTCATGAACTGGACAGTTCTTACACCATTATCATTTGTTGTGACGTTGGCATAGGATCCAGTTCCATCAGCGAGAAGGTTCAGAAGTGCATTCGCTCCAGGTGTATCGGCGGTGACAGTTGTACCTGTCTTCCAGGTATAAGCACCAACAGGTGCATGAGAAACGACAACACCCTGCTGACCGGTCTTAATTCTTGGAACGGTTATGTTGCTTTCAGAGGAACTTCCTTTCACCCAGAGAGCATAGTAGGTGTTTGGACGTCCGGTGATAGTCACTGCAAAGTCGTTGTTTCGAACAACAACATCCTTGTTTGCTGTAATGGTTGTGTCTTCATCGATGAGTTCAATGGTGTGAGTCGTTGTTTTTGTCTTCCCAACAACATTGTAGTTATCATTCATCGAGTTGACATTACAGGTTGCCCAGAACGTGTAGATACCACGTTTGTACTGTGCGTTGCTGACATCCCAGACATCTTGCTGTGTTAAAGCACTTGAATAAACCCACCAGGGGTTTGAACGAATAGCGGTCTGGTTACTTGCAAAGGCAAACGGATTGCCTGGTGTAAGAGCAGTCTGTTGCCCAGATGCATTAATAAGCGTCGTGAAGACGTTTCCATCTGGGGTACCGACCCGGATTGTCAGGTTTGCCGGATAGATGAATCCACGCTGGGATGCCATCGCATCAAGATTAGATATAATCCGGAATTTCAGCTCAGATTGAGGGAGACCTGCAAGTCTGATCACAGCTGCATCAGTCCTGTCCACGTTGTTCATGTCCCAGACTGAGATTGCAAGTGTCGGGTCTGCGACAACGAATGCCGCTCCACCGCCCACTACATACCAAGCTCCAAGGTTCATACCTGGGTCAACAAAGAAGCTGGCAGGGTTTGTAACAACCATAGTTGCCTGTGGTGCATCAGTTGCCGGATTCGAACCTGCTGCATACCAAGCAAGGGTATTACCAGCGACAATACCAATAGTAGTGCCTATATCAAGTCCCTGTTCACCACGGAATACAGTTCCATTATTAGGAATTACATGTGCTGCCGCTGCGGGAAGCATTGCAATCATGGCGAGTGCAAGGAGTGCGATCAGTGCGATCGTTAATCTCTTAGTCATTAATCATTTCCTCCTTTTGTTCAGTTTGAACAATTCAATTACCTTACATGCACAGATGAAAACCTTCGACAGATGCCGAAATCGGTTTCAACGTGCTGCATACTCCGATCAACGGAATATGCTTCCTTATTAGATGTAGACTTAATATATCCTTTGTGGTCGGGCCCGTTTTAAGAAATCATAATGTAAAACAGGGCGCGGGCGATCGAGGAGAGCCGTAAGATCTGACGAGTTTGATCACCGGGATCTCCACACAGCCTGATCATCACTCAACCAGCATAGAAAAAGGCGCTGGTATAACCTGCAACAACATACCAAAAACACCCCTCCTAACACTCTTTCGCACTATTACTATCTACCCCCCCGCACCATTAGTATGATCATGAAGATCATCCGTGCTGCAAGCCTTG
>NZ_JARVGN010000171.1 GCF_029762515.1 Methanocalculus sp.
GTGAGGCAGTTGACAAAGGCCTTGTCGCAAGTGAATATGTCGCATACTACCTTGCTGTTACCCATGACTTCATGATCAGGATCGGCGTTGATCCCACAAAGATCCGGTTCCGCCAGCACCTGCCTGACGAGCGGGCACATTATGCAGCAGACTGCTGGGATGCAGAGTACCATTCAGCCCGGTTTGGCTGGGTGGAAGCAGTCGGAATCGCCGACCGGACTGACTATGATCTCCGGGCTCATGCAGCGGTTTCGGGAGAGAAGATGACCGTCTTCATCCAGTACCAGGAGCCCCGTATCGAGAGAAGATATGCAATAGTTCCGAAGATGGGCAAACTCGGCCCCCGGTTCAAGAACCGGGCAAAAGAGGTCGGGGAGAAGATAGCCGCATCGGTTCCGCAGGATGACGGTACAACAATCGAATTTGATGGCGAGAGAATCTTCATCGAAGCAGATCTCTTTGAGATCAGGGACGAAGAGGTGCTGGTGCGTGGAGAAGAGATCATGCCCCATGTCATCGAACCCAGTTACGGGATAGACCGGCTCTGTTACGCCGTCCTCGAACACTCCTTCTATCAGGACGAGGTCGATGGCGAAGTAAGAACCGTGCTCCGCCTACCCCCGGCAATTGCCCCCGTGCAGGTGGCAGTCTTCCCCCTGATGAACCGTGACGGCCTCGATGAGATCGCACACCAGATCACAGACGCCATCAAGAGTGAAGGAATCCTGGCCGAATATGATGATTCCGGTGCAATCGGGAGGCGGTATAGGAGGCAGGATGAGATCGGAACACCCTATGCGATCACCGTCGACTATGAGTCAAAAGACGATGATTCAGTCACGCTCAGGGAACGTGACAGCATGCAGCAGATCAGGGTCAGAATTGATGAGATCCCATCCACCATCCGAAAGCTCATCAGGGGCGAGATACCGTTTTCACGGGATTAGACGATGGAGACGATCCAGCACCCGTTCATCAGACCAGATACGGTAGAAAAACGCCAGTACCAGCTCGCAGTCGCGATGAGGGCGCTTGAGGAGAACACCCTTGTTGTCCTCCCCACAGGACTTGGCAAGACGGTGATCGCACTCCTTGTTGCCGCCTCCCGGCTCCTGAATGAGGGGGGAAGGATTCTGATCCTCGCCCCCACAAAACCACTCGTTGACCAGCATCTCAGGTTTTTTGAGAACACCCTGAACCTGCCCGATCCACAGGATTCGGACTGTGTCAGTTTTACGGGCGATACCCCCCCTCCGAAGAGAACCCGGCTCTGGGAAGGGTGCCGGGTCTGCTGCGCCACCCCGCAGGTGATCCAGAACGATGTTGAGCAGGGCCGCTACACCCTCTCAGAGGTCTCTCTTCTGATTGTGGATGAATGCCACCGTGCTGTCGGCAATTATGCCTATACACATCTTGCAGAACAGTATCTCGAACAGGCAGAAAAACCCCTGATCCTCGGGATGACCGCATCACCGGGGAGCGATCAGGCCAGGGTTGGCGAGGTCTGCACCCATCTTGGGATCACCCATGTCGAGACACGGGACGAGACCGATCCCGATGTGATCCCCTATATCCACGAACGGACACTGGAAGTGATCCCGGTTGAGTTGCCGCTGCCGCTGAAACGGATCGTCCAGCTGACAGACGCGATGATAGACAGCCGCCTCGGCACACTTGCATCACTCCAGTACTCGCTCCCAAAACGGGAAGGGCTCTCGATGAAGACACTCTCACATCTCCATGCGACGATCCAGGAACGGATCGCAGCAGGGGATGCACGTGCCTACTCGGCTGCCTCGCTCTATGGCGAGATCATGAAACTCCGGCATGCTGTGATCCTGGCAGAGTCACAGGGATCCCGTGCACTCTCACTCTATCTCGAAAAACTCAACACCGAAGGGCATTCGAAGAAGGGGAGCAAGGCAAGCCAGAGGATGGTCGCGGATCACCGCTTCACAGAGATTACCCGGATCATCACCGGGATAACAGGAGAGATCCACCCAAAAGCCGGGATCACCGCAGCTATCATCAGGAACCAGCTGATCGACGATCCAGACAGCAAAATCATCGTCTTTGCAAGCTACCGTGACTCGGTATCGATGCTTGTCGACTACCTGACTGAAGAGGGTATCACCGCCTGCCGGTTCGTCGGCCAGGCATCAAAACAGAAAGAGAAGGGGCTTTCCCAGAAGAAACAGATCGAGGCGATCCAGAGATTCCGGGGAGGGGAGTACCATGTCCTCGTCGCCACTTCCGTCGGAGAAGAAGGGCTTGATATCCCATCCACCGATCTTGTCATCTTCTATGAGGCGGTGCCATCCGAGATCCGGAGCATCCAGCGGAAAGGGCGTACCGGCAGGAGTGCAGCAGGCAGGATCATCGTCCTCGTCACAAAGGGAACAAGTGATGAGACATTCCGGTGGGTTTCAACACGGCGCGAGAAGGCGATGGCAACCGGAGTGAGGCGCCTTCAGGAGAGAAGCGAAAAAGAAGAGATCAAAGAGGAGATACAGGCAAGTATCGGAAACTATATCACTCTCTCCGATGATGATACGGCTCATTCCCCCGGAGAGCCGCAATCGAAAGAGCCCCTTCCCTGATCGCCTGCATATAGAGGAGGCAGCGGGCAGGGTCGGGCTCGTTTGCAATCCTGCCACAGAGCAGCACCATCGCATCTGAGATCGGATCGACACACGAGGGGATATCAGCCTTATTCTGATGCTGAGAAATATCTGCATCAACATTTCGGACCGGGATAACCTGTTTTGGAGGATCAGCTGGTGTCGTACGAGTGGGGATCGGATCGACCGGCATTTCAGAGCCTGATTCAGCCGTCTCTTTCGCAGATTCAGCACAGACCACACAGAACTGTCTGCCCTTGTACTCAAAGAGCGGTGCGTGGCAGACCGGACAGGTCTTTGCCAGCATCTTCGCACCCTTCAGAAGATATTCAGCCATTATCTCATCAATTTCTGCCATAAACACCAGATCTGTATAGGCGATAGGGGATGATGAAAGATACTCTTTCATCCATGAAACTATATAAGTCCACAGGGGGAATACTAAAGAGCAAGATGGAGGGTTCCAATTGGCAGAAACAAACAATACAATACGAAATTGTGTACAGATTTTACAGATGATGAAGGATGATAACACAATTCCAAGGAATATCCGGCGAGTAGCTGACGAGACCATGAACATCCTTCTTGACGAGAAGATGCAGCCAGGTCTCCGTGCGGCAACGGCAATCTCAAAGATTGACGAGGTCAGCACTGATCCGAATATGCCGGTTCACGCACGCACACGGATCTGGGAACTCGTCTCACAGCTCGAATCAATTCCACTCGACTGAGATTCAGGGTAAAATCGTCAGCAGAACGCTCCTTTCTCTGGCATGGCGGATATCCAGCTCGCATAGCACGATCTGCTGCCATGTTCCATTGAGGAGCCTCTTTTCAGCAAAAGGTATTGAGAGAGAGGGGCCGATTATCGCCGCCCGCACGTGGGATCGGCCATTGCCATCCCCCCACCGGTCATCGTGTGCATAGGTTGCATCAGCAGGAGCGATCCGTGATAATACAGTCCGAAGATCGCTCACCGCACCGGGCTCATATTCAATGGTTGTCAGGGCAGCGGTTGATCCCACCACAAAGAGATGGACAATCCCTGTATCCGCTCCACTCTTAACAACAGCATCCGAGACAAAAGGGGTGATATCGATGACATCCCCTTCCCCTGAGGTCTTCAGGTGAATGGTAGTCTGAAACATAGAGAGGGGTTATTTCCCCCCCGGTATCTATTCGTTGTGGTCTTCTTCTTCAGAGCCGCCCTCTTCCTGTGAAGTGAGCATCTCCTGGGTGACGATCGCAAACCCGGTAACCCTGTCACCATCATCGAGCCGGATGATCCGGACACCACGGGTGCTCCGTTTCTGGATTGCAACCTCGTTCACACAGGTCCTGATTACAATCCCGGATGCCGTCATGACGATGATCTCATCGGTATCCGAAACAGAACGGGAAGCGACAACCATCCCTGACCTGATATCGGTGATGATGTTCCGGACACCGAGCGTTCCCCTGCCATGGCCGCGGAACTCATCGAAATCGGTCCGTTTGCCATAGCCGTTCTCGGTTATGGTCAGCAGATGATCGTTATGGATGACTGTTACCGCCTGGAGATGATCGCCATTACGGAGCGAGATGCCGCGGACACCCATCGCACCCCGGCCGACCGGCCTGACCGCCTCCTCATGGAATCTCAGGCTCTGACCATGGCGGGTGGTCAGGATCAGTTCGCGATCGCCGTCAGTCCATTTCACATCCACGAGACGATCGCCTTCCCTGAGTTTGATCGCATTGATGCCGGTCTGCCTTGGATGGGAGAACTGATCGAGTGCGATCTTCACAACCGTTCCATTCCTTGTTGCAAAGAAGAGGAACCGGTCGTCCCTGAACTCGGTAACCGGAATAACTGCCTGTATCGTCTCATTATTGATATTGAGAAGGTTCACAATCGCCTTGCCACGGGAGGTGCGTGTTCCCTCAGGTATATCATAGACCTTCAGCCAGTATGCCCGTCCCAGATCAGAGATACAGAGGAGGTAATCATGGGTGGATGCAACAAAGACAGAGCTGATGCAGTCCTCCTCCTTGGTGGACATGCCGATGATCCCACGGCCCCCTCTC
>NZ_JARVGN010000172.1 GCF_029762515.1 Methanocalculus sp.
CTATGGCCGGGAAGATGGCCGGCATCCGGTACGCCCTGATACAGCAGGATCTTGACCGCGTCAGGGCCGAGATTGCAGCCATCGAGCAGGAGCTCAGGCAGGCGAACACCACTTTCCAGGCGGCAGCCGAGCAAAGGAACGCCCGGAGAGACCAGCAGGAAACCCAGCTCCGGGATGAAATCAGCCGCGAGTTTGCCGACATCACGGGCGAATGGGGTGGTGCGAGTGTAGGTGCAGCAGGCGAATTAGGTGCAGATCCGGAGAACATAAGGAAGGCGGCCGCCCGCTACCGTGCCTGGGCCCGGAGCCTCCACCTTGAGGGATCTGATCCCATCAGCATCATCAACCACAGAATCGCCGCCATCGCCACCCGCACCGGCCGGCCGCCGGCCGAGGTCAGGGAGGCGGTGTACCGGCACCTGCCGGGGATTGGGGAGGTGGTGTGAGGGGGGGAATGATGAAGGGGAGCAGTGGGAATTACGAAGAATATCGGTTTTCGTTGCCGGGTAGTTTCACTTCAAACACTTTTCCACCCCATTTACCCATTATTTCAAAATCAAAATGAAATCCTTGTTGCAGGGGCATTTCGGAGCGATATTTTGGCATTTCCGATTCCGGTTTTTCACCCCGCAAGTACCCCGCAGGCTGAGCCGGTAAGAGTATCCCCCCTTCTCCAATTATTTCGACATTTTAGAGAGAATTGAGCTCACCTAAACCGCCATTTCATCACTACCAGACAGGATGAACACCCCACAAGTACCCCACAAGTACCCCACAAGTACCCCGTAAGTTGATCCGCTAAATTCCCCTCCCTCTCCAATTCCCCCGACACCGTGGAAACAATTGAAATCACATTCACTCCCCTCGGAACACCGCCAAAAGGGAGGAACAGCCCACAAGTACTCAACAAGTTACCCCACATGTACCCCCAAATCCCTCAATCGCCAGAATCCACTATCGTGAAAAACAGATACACCAACCGCCAGCAAATCACCAGCGGAAATCCCCACCAAAACCAAGGATCAGATCACATGGCCGAACAGATATTCATCGTCGGGGGCGAGGTCGAGCCCCCCTACTTCATCGGCAGGGATGATCAGGCTCGATCTCCTCTCCCGGGCACAGCATAACGTCATCATCGGCCCACGCCGGATCGGGAAGACCTCGCTCCTCAAAAATCTCAGGACGAGCATCGGGGGCGAGGTCCTCTTCGTCCAGGTGAACTGCCGGATGATCACCCACCCGGCCGACTTCTTCAGGATCACCTCACGGGCAATGGTGGAAGCCTATGAGGATAAGCACCGGGCAAAGGGGCTTGCACGGAAGTTCTCTGATATCTTCAAGGCAACAATCACCCGTGCCACCCGTTCGATTGCGGAGATTGGAGGCAGTATCGAGCATATCGGAGAGATATACCTCCGTTTCCGGGAGAGCGAGGTGAGCGAATCCGAGCTGATCGAAGAGACCTTTGCATTCATCGGAAACCTGGCAGATGAGAGCAAAGAGCAGATCATAATCGCCTTTGACGAGTTCCAGGAGCTGAGCAGATTCAATCCCGCGATCTTCAGCCTCTTCAAGACCCATATGGACAGCCGGCCGGATGTGCGGTACATCTTCTCAGGATCTTCAGTTGCACTCCTGAACAAGGTCTTCCTGAAGCCGGACTCGCCCCTCTACCTGATGGCAGCAAAAGTCCGGCTCGAGCCGATCGGAGAGGAGACAGTCAGCAGGTACATCCGCTCCCGGCTCCTGATGCAGAAGATCACAATCACTGGCGATGCCCTTCATACCCTCTACAGCTACACTGACGGATTCCCATTCTATTTCCAGAAGATGGGATTCTTACTGTACCAGCAAACAATCCTCGAAGGGAAGGATACGGTCACTTCAGACGACACAGAACTCGCATTCTCCTCCATGCTTGATGAGTTCGACAGCGAGTTTGAATCACGGTACTCCTGCAAGTTCAGCAGGCAGCAGCAGGATATCCTGAAATACCTCTCTGCCGCAAAGACCCGCAGGCTGAAAGAGATAGCGGCAGATATGGAGACGCAATCATCCTCGCTCACCGCCTCGATGAGAGATCTCACCAATACCATGACCATCGACAAGCCCGGCGAGGGGAGGTATGGCATACTCGACTCTGTCTTCCGGATATGGATTGCCCGGAACATCCTCGGGAATTATGAGTAGCAGCATCCACAATCACCAGCAGATGTGAGGAAATGGCGATTTTAGCTTTTTTCAGCAATATGAGTATTTATATACGCCGATACCCCATAACCTACGTAGAAACGGGGAGATCTGACCATGGAAACCCATTCGCTCATCATCTGGATGCTCATCTTCTCTGCGATCAGTACAGCTGCCCTGGCACTCTATGGAAGCAGGCTCATTCCGGGAATCCGGATAGCACTCCCCTATACCCTCCTGATGATCGCAGCAACCGGATTTGCATCTGTAAATACACTCGAGCTCCTCTCAGAGACCCTCCAGTACAAAATTCTCTTTCATAACCTCCGTTTCCTCTTCCTGCCGTATATCGCAGTTCTCCAGATATGGCTTATCCTCGAGTACGTCAGGAAGACCGAATGGATCAGGAGAGGAATTGCACTTGCCGTCCTCGCCATTCCGGTGGCTGCCACGATCCTTGCCCTGACGAGCCCCTGGCACACCCTCTTTCGGTATAACTTCTCACTGGATCCTGCCGGCCCGGTTCCCGTCCTCGGGTATACAGAATCTGCATTCTTCCATCTCTATTCCGGGTTCTCGCTCGCACTCCTGATCGCAGGCTATGCAATCCTCTTTTACGAGAGCCGGAAGAGGCATACCCTCATTGAGATACAGACGATCCTCCTCTTTGCGGCTCTCATCATACCAAGCGTCATCACCTACCTCTTCGTCCTCGGGATCACTCCTGTTCCGGGAATCAACATGTCCGCACCGCTCTTCTGGATTAGTGCATTCCTCTTCACGATTGCACTCTTCCGGTACCGGTTCCTCGATATCATCCCGGTCGCCCGGAGCCACCTCATCGACAGGATGAGCCAGCTGATGCTCGTCCTTGACAGGGATGGGTATATCATCGATGCAAATCCAGCCGCCGCCGCATACTTTTCACTGAATACAGGACCAACCAGAAGCATCCGGATAGACGAGGCGGCTGGCAGCTGGCCGGAGTTTCTTGAGCTCTCCACAAAAGAAGAGAAGGCAACAGCAAGCCTCCAGAGAGAGACAGATACCGGAGTATGCTTCTATACCGGGACAGTGGATCTCCTCACAAGCCCCTCCGGTGAGACGGAGGGCAGGCTGATCCTTCTGCAGGACATAACACGGGAGCGGAAGGCCGAGATGGACCTCATCGAGGTCAATGATCTCTATAAACGCACGATCAACGCGATAAACGATGGGATATGGGAGTGGGATATCCGCACCGGGAAGACATTTTTCAGTCCGGTCTACTATACAATGCTCGGATACGAGCCGGGAGAATTCGAAGGATCATATGAATCATTCCTCTCACTTATCCACCCGGAAGAGAGGAAGTTCATTGATGCTGAAATAAGGCGCCAGATCAGCACAGGTGATACCTATGAACTGGAGTTTCGGGCACTCAGAAAAGATGGAGGAGTTACCTGGCTCCTCACCCGCGGGATGATCGTTGAGCGGGATCTGGAAGGAAGACCGGTTCGGGCTCTTGGAACCCACACAGATGTTTCCACAAGAAAACAGGGAGAAGAGGCATTGCGGCTTGCCAATAAGAAGCTCCAGCTCCTCTCCAGCATCACCCGGCACGACATTCTAAACCAGATCATGGTGATCCAGGGATTCCTCGATTTTGCCGGAGATCTGAGCGACGATCCCCAACTCACCCGGCATCTCGGCAGGGTGCACGATGCAGCCGATGTGATCGAGAAGCAGATCGCCTTCACCCGCGAGTACGAACAGCTCGGGGTGAAAGAGCCGATCTGGCTCCCGGTACACAATCTGTTAGAGATGAACAGGAGCGGAGATATCGCTGTTGCCTGCGACTGCGTGGGATACTCGATCTATTGCGATCCGATGATCGAGAAGGTCTTTTACAACTTAATGGACAATACCATCCGGCATGCAGAGGGGGCAACCACCGTGACAATCGGCTGCACCCCCCTTGATAGCGCCCTCTTGATCAGCTGGCAGGATAACGGCCCCGGGATCCCCGATGGCGATAAGGAGCAGATATTCATGAGGGGCTTTGGGAAGAACACAGGATTCGGGCTCTTCATCATCCGGGAGATCCTTGCGATCACCGGGATTACCATCACCGAGACCGGGGTATATGGAGAGGGGGCACGGTTTGAGATCCTGGTGCCACGGGATGGGTACCGGCGGGAATAACCATCAGATACTCCATCAGAATCTCTGAATTAAGTGAGAAGGGATGGATATCGAGAGAGAATAATATTAATCTGATTTAGCTCCCGGCTCATTCCATCCCCTCCCAGGACACTATCCGCTTCTCACACTCTTTCCGCGGAAGCCAGCGTTTTCTCTTCTCACCCACACATCTCCCCCGCTCTCGTGTTTACCTCCCCTGAACAAATCCAGTCAGTACCCTCTAACTCGTCATCTCCGATCAATTCGGCGAACCTGGATTCCGATATCATCCGTTCGCTTCGGGCATGCA
>NZ_JARVGN010000173.1 GCF_029762515.1 Methanocalculus sp.
GGTACCTCATGCTTGAGATAGAGATTAAAGTGAAAGTCGCGGATCTCCAACCAATCCGGGAGCGGATCCTCGCATCCGGCGCTCCACTCCTTGAAAAAGGTGATGAGTTTGATGCCTATTACAACAGCCCTGAGAGAAACTTCGCAGAGACAGACGAGGCACTCAGGCTGAGGAAGGCGAATGATTATGCCCTCCTCACCTACAAGGGACCAAAGATCGGCTCAGGCTCATTCAAGGCACGGGAAGAGCTGAATCTCAGGGTTGAATCCCTTGAGACGATGGATCTGCTCCTTCAGCGGATCGGTTTTCAGAAGACTGCTGCTGTCAAAAAATATAGGGAATCCTATAGAATAGGGAAAGCGACGGTGACGCTTGATTCCGTGGACGGGCTAGGCACTTTTGCTGAGATCGAAGCGGCAGCAGGGCTCTTGCAGGATGAATCTGAAAAAGAGATCGAGAGAATTGCAAAAGAATATGGGATTATTGGAGAGCGGCTCACGCTCAGTTATCTTGAGCTTCTGCTGAAAGAACAGAGATGAGTTCGATCTCAATCTCCCCATCACCGTCTCCTATCTGAATCAGGGCGCCATAGCCCTCTGAGGCGGGTCCCGGGTTCACCACCCATGTATTGCCCTCCTTTACAACACCCCGCTGTTCATGGATATGGGCACAGCAGATAAGATCAAAGGCACCCAGGTGTTTTCTGACACTCACTGATCCGACATGTACCTCGGGGCTGACCTCATCGAGGATCCCAAAGGGCGGTGCATGGGAGATGAGGATATTTGTTTTATTCTTCTGCATCCTCTTCAGAAGGTTTTCCAGCGTGGAATCGATCTCCTCTTCGCTGCATTCAAACGGCGTATCAAAGGGTGTCGGATTCGATCCGCCGATTCCGGCAATAGTAACTGATCCAAAGGTGATCGATGATCCATGCAGACAGACGGCATCCGAGTTATCCAGGCAGGCAAGTGATTCGCGGGGATCGCAGTTTCCGGGAACGGCCAGAACCGGAAGGCCGAGCCTTCTGGTTAAAGCAGAGATATCCTCAACCGGACCCATCTGGGTGACATCGCCGGCAATAAAGAGGCAGTCCGGATCGGTTGCAAGCAGTTGATCGATATGATCGTAGTTGCCATGGAGATCCGCAAGGAGCAGTGCTTTCATCATATATCTTCATTATCACGCGGAATACTCAAAAACCTTCGTTCGGGTTCCATCCAGTACCCGGTGATCTTACCGGAGAGTGCGAGCGATCCAAAGGCTTTCTCGATATGAGGAGGGAGGGGTGTTGGTTCTGTTCCGGCAAGGGGAGTTCCCGGGAGCGGCTGAAAATAATGGAGATGCACTTTACCATTCCTGATTATTGACCTGATCAGATCCATCGTCATCTCCAGATCCTCTTCTGTCTCACCCGGAAACCCGACGATCATATCAACAATCGGAAGAAACCCATGGGATCTACAGAGATCAAGGGCCTCTTCTGCATCACTCCGGGTATGTCCCCTGTTGATCATTTGGAGGATACGATCGCTTCCGGATTGCGCCCCAAAATGGATCTTTCTTCCCGCACCATACCTGCCAATCAATTCAAGGGCATCATCCGAAAGCCAGTCCGGGCGGACTTCAGAGGGAAAGGTGCCAAGCCAGATCCGGTTCATTGTAGAGAGCCGCTTCAGGAGTGCCTCCACCCGATCAAGGCGGGGAGTCCTCCCATCTGATCCATAGGCAAGCGCATTGGGAGTGACAAAACGTGCATCTGAAACCCGTTCTGCAGCCCTTGCAATCGCATCAATGCTCCGATGCCGCATCCACCTTCCAAAGAGCCGTGGAGTCTGGCAGTAGGCACAGGCATGCGGGCATCCACGGGTTATCTCAAGATAGCCCTTCACCTCCAGAAAACAGGGATACCCATCAAGGAGGACGGTGTGGTCTGTGGGGGTGTACCCTGCACTGGTCGCAACGCCGGGGATTTTATCAGTTGATCCTGACTGAATTGCTGCAAGAAGCCGGGGGAGGGTCTTCTCCCCTTCACCGACGATCACATAGTCTGCATACTCTGCAACCTCCATCGGGCATGCAGAGGCATGCGGACCCCCGACGATTGTAATTCCAGGTGCATCCCGGATCTCGGATCTGAACTGAGGCTCGTTGATACTGTTCAGACTGTAACAGGTGACATCCCCGTCCGGGGTGCCTGAGAGATCAAGCTGATATCCAGCCATTCTGCATGCAGCATACAGAACCGCATAGGTATTCCGGGCAGCCCTGATGTCACGCCAGACGACCTTCATCTATGCATTCGCCTGATCGGGACAGATGAGTTCGCCGCGATCACCATCGACGGTGACAGCCATCCCGCTCTTCAGGGAAGAGAGACCGCCTTCCAGCTGGTCGATCATTGGAATTCCTGAGATAATTGCCCCAACAGCAATAATCGCCTCAGCCTCGGAATTGATCATGGCGGCAGGTGCACAATCATTCTTTTTCAGGCTGTATATCACATAGGATCCGACTGTTGAGCCCTTTCCAAAGGGGAATGCAAGGACTTTTCCGGCAATTGAAACACCCTCAAGGGGATGGCCTTTCTCAATGATGATCCCGGTATCCGGGTCGACCCCGGAGAGAAATGATATCGGGGCGTCGGTCATGATCAGTTCCCCGCTGGCTATACCTTTTGCAATGGATCGTCCTTTGATTATCACAATACCACCTAATAAGTGGTGGGAGCATAGAGTATATTATAGCCATGGACGAATCCCTCATCGACAACCCATGCAATGACTCGACACTTCAGTCACAGCAGTTAAAAGAGCTCTATGAAACGCTGGTCGAGCTTCGCGAAAAACTGGAAGTACAACAGAGAGAGGTCATGAAGCTCCGTGAGGAGAACAGCCAGCTGAAGCGTGAGAACACGCAGTTAAAGCGGCTTCCACTCTTTGTTGCAGTTGTTATCGAAAAGTTGCCAGGTGGTGAGGTCTACCTTCGTCAGCAGGGGAATAACCAGGAGTACATCACCCATGCCGGAGATGACATCTATCCCCTCCTGAAGGCAGGTTCAAAAGTCGCCGTGAATAACGCGCTCTCCATCGTTAAGGTCGTTGGAACAACCTTCGACTCCCGTGTCAGGGTTATGGAGCTTGAGTTATCACCAACACAGACCTTTGGTGAGATCGGCGGCCTGACCAGTGAGATCGAAGAGGTGCGGGAGGCAGTGGAGTATCCGCTCACCCGGCCGGAGGTCTTCAAGAGGCTCGGTGTTGAGCCTCCAAAGGGCATCCTGCTGTATGGACCACCCGGTACCGGAAAGACCCTGATCGCAAAGGCGATCGCCCATAATGCAAACGCCACCTTCATCAGGATGTCAGGATCCGAGCTTGTCCATAAGTTCATCGGGGAAGGAGCACAGCTTGTCCGCGAACTCTTCCAGCTAGCCCGTGAGAAGGCGCCTGCAATCGTCTTCATCGATGAGATCGATGCGGTCGGCAGCACCAGGACCCATGACGGGACATCCGGATCTGCCGAGGTGCAGCGAACCCTGATGCAGCTTCTCGCCGAGATGGACGGCTTTGATAATCGCGGGGAGATCAGGATCATGGCCGCAACAAACCGGCCCGACATGCTTGATCCTGCCCTCCTCCGCCCCGGAAGGTTCGATCGGCTGATTGAGATCCCATTCCCCGATGGATCGGCACGCCGGGAGATCCTGAAGATCCATTCAAAGAACCTCAGCCTTGCGGATGTCAATCTCGATTCAATTGCTGATCTTACCGAGGGATCTACGGGCGCAGAACTTGAGGCAATATGCCGTGAAGCGGGGATGATCGCAGTCAGGCAGAATGCAGATTCTGTTGCGATGCCGCACTTCGAGGCGGCTGTTGATAAAGTCAGGCATAAGAAGGTTGAGCCGGACACACGCATGTACCTGTAAAAGGGGTCGCCTCTATGCGGGTTATCTTCATCCCAAAGCCCGGCATCGACCTCTATCAAACTTTTCTTCAATCCGAGACGAGCAGGCTGATCCTCAGGTTTTATGCACCAAAACGCTTTCCTGGCGGCGGGGTTGAGGTGCCTGTTGCAACACTCGGATCAGGCCTCTCACTTGCTTCTGAACTCCGTTGGTATATCAGACGATACACACGGGTTTTTCTGATGAAGACCGGGGATGGCCATATTATCTCTCTTGGGCTTGCAAAAGAGATCTATGATCGGAATCTCCCCTATCCTGGAGAAGACTGGGAATTTTCCTATATATGCAGGATATCAGGAGTTGAGGGGATCACCACCCTCACGGTTCTCTGTACCCATGATGAGGCAGGAAAAGAGGGAGAGATGCCTGAGTCACCGGATACATCATCTGGTGATGCAGAGTATCAGATCCCTCGCGCTCCGGATGAAAAAATAGAAGATACGGAGTGACGCTCAGGCAAACATTGTTCCAGTGCCAGAGGAGTACGTCATCCGGTTCCGCTCGAAATCAAGGGTGACCTTTCTTGCAGCTTTTTCGAAGTCATCCTGGGTAACAGCAGTCCTCTCCTCGCGAATTGCGCACATGCCTGCTTCCATACAGATGGCAGCAAGATCAGCACCATTCTTCCCTTCGGTGATTCCGGCAACCTTTTTCAGATCAACATTCTC
>NZ_JARVGN010000174.1 GCF_029762515.1 Methanocalculus sp.
GCCAAAGACACATTGACTCATCTATCGAGGTTGGAAAGTCCATACAAAAAAGAGGTTATCCGAGTGTCTCACTGATAGCTTCAAGCCTTCGCCGGAGAGCAAGAGCGAGCATCTCGTTATCAAAGTGTGAAAGCGGAACTTCGCAGGTGATGCAGGAGAAATCATGTTTATATGCCTCGTTAAAGGTATGCATAGCACCACAGGTCTTGCAGAGATAAAAGTCGTTCTCCTCCTCATACCTCTCACGTGCGACAAGCTTCTCCTTCACCCTTTCCAGATCTTCGGCCAGCACAGGATCCAGCTGATCAAGTTGCAGGTGCCAGAGATATGTAAGCCAGCCGGTTTCATTGTCTTTCACCCTCCGGTAGACAGCAAGTCTTCGTTCATAAAGGGTATAGAGAGTATGCCTGACGGAATTCAGGTTGATCCCGGTTTTTTCAGCAAGCTCCTCATCACTATGCTCTCCGTTATCGGGGAACCGCAGCAGGAGCTGAATTCCTTCCTCACCAACAAGACGGAGGAAAAAAGAATGGATCGCCTGCTTCTCTAACAATTCTTCCACTTGTTGCATCATTCAAGATATTGGCGTATGATACTAATATGGTTATCCAGCATCAAAAGGGCATCATCTCTTGACGACCCATATCCAAAAACACTGATCATTGCATCCCCTTTGGCAAATTCTGTTCCGGGGTGGGGGATATCAGCAGCAATCGCAGCGAACCGATCCAGCCGTGATCGAACCACGCAATCCTTCCCGGCAAAAAGGATACGCCGGGCGGAATATCGGGTCGGTTGTGGCCTTTCAAGGGGCAGTCTTCCGGAACAGGCATCCATATGCAGGGAGAAGAGATTTGCTCCTGTAGATCCCTCGACCGTATCAAGTGTCGCCTGGAACCGTGGGTTCACCTCGATCGCCACAGCTTCATCAGAAAGCACAAAGTCAACGCCGACTGACCCGATACACCCGCTCGCAGCAACAATCCGCTCGGCTATTGCCATCATCTCACCTGCAAGCGGATGATCACACGGTGTGATCGATCCGGCAAAGCCAAATGCAGAATCACCTGATCCACGGAGGATCTGTTCATTGGCTGCAAGAGCTACAGCCCGTCTGCCATCTGAGATACAGGAGACGCTTGCAGGAAGTCCCAAAACAAACTGCTGGCAGATAAAGGGGAGATCAAAATCTTCAATCCATGCTTTTTTCTCTTCTTCTGTCCTGACAATTGCGTTCCTCCAGCCCCCTGCACCGCAAACGGGCTTGATCATAACGGGATATCTGCCCTCTTCAGCAATTTCGGGATGGGGCACAGCCAACCGGGAGAAGAATGACTGGGTTGCAGATTTATCAAGAAATGGTTGGATGGTCTCCGGACAGGTACCTGCGCGCGGGATACCAGGACAGATCGCTGACTCGGCACCTGAGGTGAGCACCAGATGGTCGATCGAATTGCGCGATAGAATCTTCTCAATTGCCACGGGGAGATCGGTGAGTTCCAGGAACCCCTCGTAATCCGAAACACTCCATCCAAGATCCAAATCACAGAAGTGATCGACCGCACATACCCGGTAACCCGCCCTTCTCGCAGATCGCGCAACATGCCGTGTGGCAAACCCCGCGATAAGAACCGTCTTTGTCACCGCTCGACCATCTCTTTGCCACATTCACAGGGAACAACACTGATCTCTGCATCAGGAAACTCCAGATCCAGTTCTTTTCCTTCATACAACTGGTCAAGAAAGACAGCAAGTCCTGCTATCTCCGAATGAGGCTGGTTTGTTACCGCAATATTATAATCGGCAAGACCATAGACCTCGCCAGGCACCTTCTCGGCACCAACGATGACAAGCACCTTCTCGCGCGTGCGTATCTCGCCGATCTTGTCCTGAATACGGAGACCATACATCGTCAGGTGTACAACAGCCCCACCAGATTCCTGAAACTCCCGGATACAACGCTTCCATGAGACATTATTCTGAACAAAGAAGGACCCGCCGAAACGTCGTGCAACTCCCTCGATACTCGTAACAACCCCGGGATCATCTGCTGCAAGATACATTCCATCTGCGCCAAGCGCACGTCCGGTCAGTCCGACATGCGTCGTCACCCGTTGGTCACGATCATGTCGGTGGCCAATCCTGAGTATAGCGGATCGAACCATAGCGCTCTAATCCTCCTGTTTCATCTTAATAACACCATTTTCGATTGTGAACGGAAGATCCTGTGCATGCCGGATCCGGCAGGAGAGGAGCATCTCTTCAATCCCAAGAGGATGAAGCAGCCCGTTCTCCTCTTTGATGAGGAGGTAGTGCTTGAGCCGATCAACAGATGCAAGAACCACATCAGACGATAACCCGCAAACCTCTTCTATACCAGAAACGGTGTTTGCCTGATTGCAGACAATCCGATGATAGACATCCCAGTCAACCTCTTCATCTTTCACAGAGTATTATGGAGTGAAAAGAAACAATATATGTTGTGAACCATAATGCTACCCTCGCCGACATTGCAGACGAACTCCTTGACTATGCTGATGACGATGACAATCGGCTGGTACAGGGAATCTCCAGCCTGACACCCGGGGTTCGATCTGAACTATTGATATCCGACTTCCTCAACGCCTATCAGGTCTATATCTATCTGTTTGGGGAGATCCCGGATGAGTTGATCATCGACAGACTTCTCCTTCAGCCTGCTTCATCTCTTGAGAAAGGCACTCTCCTCGAAGAGAGAGGTCTCGTTGAACTTAAGTTTCTCGTTCAGGGGGAGAATCCGGTTGTCCAGGTCAGAATAGGGAATGATATTCTTGCAACATTCAGAGGGAAGGATGCACACCGGCTTGCAATTCACTTTGCAGAAGAATTTGAATAAGTCAGATCCCCCGTGTGATCAGATTCATATCAATTTTTGCCGAAACGATCTTGGGGACAGTGCCATACGAAAAAAGAGAATCGCCAAAGATCGCAACGGCACCATGAACCCGTGAGCCGGAGAGGCGGTTGAATTCCGACTGATCATCGGCTGAGAGGCGATTACAGAGTGCAGTTGCCCAGGCATCTGCTGCTGACACATCATCGGAAAAGACAGTAGCAGCATCAGCTGTTCCAAGTGATATTGACGGGCCAACCGTTGCAGACGAAGTACAGACACCACATATCTTCTCCTGTGGCGGGCAGAGGAATGCAGATTGCCCGCCTGCTGAGGCACTGCCCGCATACATCCCTATCCTGAGAACACGGTCTGTCATAAGAGCGATATCGCCCCCGTTGTCAACAACACCAAAGAGAGCACCCCCATCCTGTATCGCTTCCACCCCTGCCCATGCGATTGTGCCGGCAACCGCTGCCATCGGCCCGACACGAGCTTCATATGCAGCATCCACCATCCGGCAGATCACCGGGTGATCGGATCCTGGATCATAGGGCTCAAAGGTCGAGGCAAAAAAAGGATCCGCAGCCACCATCGCCTCGACAGCTATGCGTGCATCGAGGATCCCCGCCTTTGCCAGATCAATATCAGCTTCGCAGTCAGCGAGGATTGTCGTGATCGTCTGCTTGTACTCGAAATGCCGCCGGATCATTGCCTTATGGAGAGTGCCTGGTGTGGACAGGCACATACACATTGTCCACAGAGGATGCACCGCTCTTCCTTGATCACCAGATGGAACTCCTGATCAAATGAGAAGACTTCCTGCGGGCAGATGGAGAGGCAGGCACCGCACTCAACGCACTCATGTTCGTCATGAACAACAGCATTTTCGAGCTTCTTCACCTGCACACCAAGCTCGATGAGACGGGAGGATATTCGCGCCTCCTCTTTCTCCGGGATATCTATCAGTACCCATCCTTCATTGGAATCGATATGGGCACGTTCGACATTGATCAATACCCCGGTTTCAAGGACCACCTGTGAAATGAGCGGACGCTTCACGACATCCCTCTGAATAGTCAGGAAGAGTTTCATGGCTGCCACCTCCGTGAGAAGAGCTTGCCGAGATCAACTGCATTTAAGATCCCAATCACGTGGAACTCACTATCAACAACCGGGAGCGCACTGATGTTATGCTGTTCAAGCCGTTGTGCTGCCACATCAACAGGCTCGTCAGGAGTAACGACAACGACCTTCTTGCTCATGATCTCAGACACCTTCAGGGAATCGCCTTTAAGAAGAACTGACTTTGAAACATCATAGGTTGTGATGATCCCAACCAGCTTCCCCTGGGAATCGATCACCGGCAGATGGTTTGTCTCTCCCTTGAGAAGTTTTCGGGCAGCAGTCTTCACCGACTCGTCTTCGGTGATCGTGGCAACCGCAGGGTTCATAATCTCGCGGATCCTCGGGGTTTGCCGCGTCTCCCTCATTGGATGACTTCTTTTCGTCGTATTGATTCGTCGGGTCGGGAGTGCAACCGTAAATGATCCGGCCTCAACCAGGCTTTTCAGTTCATGAGCAACCTGCCGGGCATGGCTGTAGCTGGACAGGGAGGATGTCCTGACCATCTCGCCATCGATCTCAACATGTCCGCTTTTCAGTTCGGCATATGATACCGTCCGAACAACCGGCCTGTCTCTCCGTGGAGTCCCATA
>NZ_JARVGN010000175.1 GCF_029762515.1 Methanocalculus sp.
GTCGTGGAGCCGTCCGGAGACGATCTGATCCCGGCACCAGTCCAGGAGATCGTCTGCAACATCTGACGATTCAAAGGCATCCACCGATGAAACGACCTCATGATGGAGCGCTGCCCGCTTTCCGTTCCACCTGAGAAGCAGGCATTCGATACCGGGCCTGATGAGCGGCTGGAAGGCCGTATCTTCACGCGGAGCAGGGAGGGCAACCCTGCCGGTGATATAGACCCGTATCTTCCAGAGGAGTTCCCGCATCCGTATGCGGATGCCCGGTGACGGGGGCAGGGCAGGAACCCCGGCAGGAGGAGCATCGGTTCTCACAAGGACGGTCCGATCCTCTGCCGGTGGCAGGAAGCCTGCATACCATACCGGAGGGCGCTCATCAGGGAGAGAATCCAGGTATGACTGGAGAAAATCGATCTGGACATCGAGATCCCGAGCCGCCCCAAGCGAGCGGGTGATGGAGCGGACACCTTTGTAGGTATTTTTATACATCGATTCAGAGAAGCAGGGTGCAAAGAGGGGGAGAGCCGCACGGATGCGCCGCGATGCCACCCTCATCCGGTGGATATACTCGATATCATCAGAATGCCGTACACCATCTGCCTCAGCAACAAGATCCTCGGTGAGCTTTCTGAGAGTCTCTGCCCCAAAGAGACAGAAGCCCTCATCATTCTTCTCTTTCTTTCCACCCATGCCAGGCACCCCTGTTTGTAATCAGCCAGTCCTGTGAATGACAGGCTGTCTCAGTATTCTCCTGTTGAATCCTGTCATAGCTGCCATCGGCATTGAGGCGCCACGATTTCTGGTTATCTGAAAGATGCACCCTCATGATCCTGACGAGAGCGGAGCGGATCGCCGGATCCCGCACCGGAAAGAGCACCTCAACCCTCCGCCTGAGGTTCCGCTGCATCATATCTGATGATCCGAGGAGCACCTCATCATCACCACCGTTGTGGAAGTGGTAGATGCGGGCATGTTCAAGGAAACGCCCGACTATTGAGGTGACTTTGATCGTCTCGGATACGCCTGTAATACCGGGGCGAAGCGCACAGAGTCCGCGGACATTCAGATCCATTCTCACACCTTCATGTGATGCCCGGTACAGCGCCGATATGATCTCAGGGTCAAGGAGCCCGTTCAGCTTCAGTGCGATATAGCCGTTCTGGTTCGCTCTCTGGTGCTCGATCTCCCGCTCAATCCGTTTCAGGATCCCCTGCCTGAGGTTGATCGGTGCAACGAGAAGCTTCCGGTACTCCTGCCGCTCCACATAGCCGGTCAGGTGGTTGAAGAGCTCGGTTGCATCTGCCCCGATATCTGGATCGGCGGTCAGATATCCGATATCGCCGTAGATACGGGTGGTGACGGTGTTGTAGTTTCCTGAACTTAAGTGCACATAGCGGTAGATACCGTCTGCTTCACGCCTGACGATCATCGCCACCTTGGCATGCACCTTCAGCCGCTCATGCCCATACACGACATGCACCCCTTCCTGTTCGAGAGCCCGCGCCCAGGTGATATTGTTCAGTTCATCGAACTTTGCCTTTAGTTCCAGAACCACAGTCACCTGTTTCCCATGCTGGCGGGCTTTCATCAGGGCATCGACGATCGGGGATTTCTTATCGATCCGGTACAATGTGATCTTGATCGCAAGGACATCCGGATCGATTGCCGCCTGCCTGAAGAGCCGGACGATCGGGATGAAGCTGTCGTAGGGGTGATAGAAGAGAGTATCACGGGATCGTACCAGATCGAAGATATCCTCTTCATGCGCCAGCGGATCGGTGATATGGGGGACAAATGGTTCATCGAGGAGATCGGGGCGGGAGAGATCATGCAGCTGCCACAGATCATTATGGCCGATAAAACCACTGACACCATAGACATCGCTCTCTTTCAGCCCGAGCCGCTCAGAGAGGAGAAGGATCAGCCGCGGGGGGGTGGCCGGGTCAACTTCAAGCCGGACCGGGACCCCGGTTCGCCTGCATTCGATACTATCCTCAACCGCTGTCAGGAGGTCAGATGCATCATCAATGACCACTTTGATCTCCGCATCCCGTGTCACCCTGAACCGGTATGCACCCTCAACACTCATTCCCGGAAAGAGGGAGCCGAGATGCCCGGCGATCAGATCTTCGAGGAGGATGAAGCGGGATGGCGGCCCCCCGCCCGGGGAGCTTACCGGGATGAACCTGCCGAAGGTGAGGGATGGGATCTTGATCCGTGCGAGGTACCGCCGCCCGTCGGCTGAACCCAGGACAACAGCCAGATTCAGCGAGAGGTTCGAGATGAAGGGGAAGGAGCGGGCTGCATCGATTGCCATCGGGGTGAGGATCGGATAGATCGTCGAGTGGAAGTAGGCATGCATCGCCTCTTTTTCATCATCTGTTAATTGAGAGAACAAAACGATTGAGACACCCGCTGCAGAGAGAGCAGGAAGGAGAGAGCTGCTCCATGTCTCCTCATAGAGGCGGTAGAGTTCATCCACCTCCAGCTGGATCTTCCAGAGGAGATCTGCCGGGGCGATTCCATCAGGAGGCAGTTTCCAGATGCCGTCTTTCACCTGGTGGCGGAGCCCGGATACCCGGACCATAAAGAATTCATCGAGGTTACTCCCGCAGATCGCAAGGAACTTCACCCGTTCGAGGAGAGGATGGGTTGTGTCATTTGCCTCTGCCAGCACTCTCCTGTTAAAGGAGAGCCAAGAGAGTTCCCGGTTGATATAGTAGTCCGGATCCTTTGGATTGAATGTCTCTTCAGTTGCCATGCCATATCCCCCTGTGCTGTATCATCCATGCCTGTGAATCGATCGGTTCCGCACCAGGCTCCACCCGTTTGTAGCTGCCATCCTTGTTCATCAGGCGCATCTTGACGGAATCCCGCAGGTGGATCTGAAGGATCGTTTTGATCACTGCATCCCTGATCGCAGGATCACGTATCGGATAGAGGATCTCAACCCTTCCATTGAGGTTCCTCGGCATAAGGTCGGCCGATCCGATCAGCACCTCCTCTTCACCCCCGTTTCTGAAATAATAGATCCTGGTATGTTCAAGGAACCGCCCAACAATGGAGGAGACGGTGATATTGTCTGAAAAACCGGGGATGCCCGGCCTGAGGCAGCAGATGCCACGCACCTGGAGGTGGATGGCGACCCCTTCCTGCGATGCACGGTAGATAGCGGCAATGAGATCCGGATCCACGAGTGAATTGCATTTGAAGGCAATGTAGCCCTTCCCATATGCCCGGTGAATACGAATCTCCCGCTCTATCCGGGAGATGAGATCCTCACGCATCCGTCCCATCTTCCCATGAGAGACGAGCAAAGTCCGGTATTCCGTCTTTGCGGAATAGCCTGTGAGGGCATTGAAGAGATCGGCTGCATCCGCAGCAACTGCTGGATCAGCTGTAAAGAGACCGAGATCGGTATAGACCCGTGCGGTCTGGGCATTGTAGTTGCCGGTTCCAAGATGGGTATACGTGACAAGACCGGTCGACTCCCGGCGGACGACCATGCAGAGTTTGGCATGCACCTTCAGGCCGATCAACCCATAGACCACATGTACACCGGCCCGTTCAAGTGCCCGAGCCCAGATGATATTATTCTCCTCATCAAAGCGTGCCTTCAGCTCGACAAGGACCGTCACCTGCTTGCCCTGCTCGCGTGCCTCCATCAGTGCCTCGACGATGGGAGAGTTCTGCCCGACACGGTAGAGTGTCTGTTTGATCGCAAGGACATCCGGGTCGCGTGCCGCCTGCCTGATGAAGCTCACCACCGGGATGAAGCTGTCATAGGGGTGATAGAGGAGATAGTCCCGCTTCCTGATAGAGCGGAAGATCGTCTTCTCGGAATTGAGCCCCTCCGGAACCGAAGGGAGGAACGGGGCATCTTTCAGTTCGGGCAGGTTAATTCCGGCAAGCTCCATCAGATCGGCCATGCCGAGCGGGCCGGTGCTGGTGTCGACCTGCTCGGGGTTGAGCCTGAGTTTGGATGCGAGCATCTCCCGGATCCACTCCGGAATTGAGCTATCCACCTCAAGCCGGACAGGCCTCCCGATTCGCCGGTGCTCCACGCTCTCCTCGATGGTGCTGAGGAGATCCGATGCTTCATCCTCCTCGATCTCAAAGTCCGCATCTCTGGTCACCCTGAATGGGTAGGAGGCAACGACATCCATGCCCGGATAGAGGAGATCAAGATTGTCAGCGATTAATTCTTCCAGCAGAACATACTGGTGTTCCTGCCCGCCGCAATCGCCTGATCCGGGAAGCCTCACAAACCGCTGACCAAGGGTGCGGGGCACCTTCACCCGTGAGAAGATCCTGCCCCGCTTTGTGTCATTGATGATGACCGCAAGGTTCAATGAGAGGCTCGATATGAAGGGGAAGGGATGGGATACGTCAAAAGCCATCGGGGTGACGATCGGGAAGATCTCCCTGATGAATGTCTCACGTGCCGCTCTCCTCAGTTCCGGGGAGAGTTCATCCATCCTCTGGATCCGGATCCCTTCACTTTTCAGTTCGGGAAGGAGATGATCCTTCCAGCAGGTGGTCGCCTCTTTGAGCAGGGGGAGGAGTTCG
>NZ_JARVGN010000176.1 GCF_029762515.1 Methanocalculus sp.
CGTTGTAAATTCATGGGTTTCGCCCTCAATGCCTCCCTTCAGGTTGTCAGCGGTCGACTGGATCAGACCTGCGATCCTGAGGAGCCTGCGTGCATGGATCTCCTCTGCCTTCGATGCAGCACGGAAGAGCTTTGCCACATTTGAAAACCCGTCTTCCTGGGCTTTTTCTGCAAAAATTGCGTACTTTCGGTTCGCCTGTGACTCGCCGGCGAATGCTTCCATAATATCCTGTTCGGTTGCCATACCAGTTCAATGGCAGTTCAACAGGAAAAATGTTTTGGCTCAACCGAACGACATCCTTAACCACAACCACCCATAAACCAGAATACCATGAAAGTGCAGCCGGAGGCACGCCTGATCCGTGAGATACCTGAGATAGATCGGCCACGTGAGCGGATCCGGACGCGTGGGGCGCCCACCCTCTCAAATGGCGATCTGATTGCTGCGATCATCGGACGGGGAATCGCGGGGCGTGATGTCACCACCCTCTCTGATGAGATTAGCACGTGCCTCGATAGAAAAGGCATGGCCGTAACCTGTGAAGATCTCATCGCAATTCCAGGGGTAGGCGAAGCAAAAGCATGCCAGATACTGGCTGCATTTGAGCTGGCACGTCGGATGCAGGAGAGAACATACCGCCCGAAGATCACCTCCCCCGAAGACGCACTCCCCTATGCCGAGGATATCAGGTTGGAACGGCAGGAGCATGTCATCTGCATCACCCTGAACGGGGCGCACGAATTGATCAAAAGACGGACAATAACAAAAGGGATCTTAAACCAGAGCCAGATCCATCCCCGTGAGATCTTTGCAGATGCGATAACGGATCGAGCCGCATCCATCATCATCATGCATAACCATCCCTCAGGGAATGTTACACCCAGTTCTGATGATATTGCCGTGACTAAAAAGCTTGCAGAAGCAGGCGAGGTTCTCGGGATCAGGCTGATCGATCATATCATCGTTGCCGAGAACGGCTTCTGCTCACTCCATGGAGAAGGATATTTCTAATTGCGGGCTTATTCTGATTTTGCTCTGCGGACAGCTTCGCCGAGTGCATACCCTTTTGCATATGCCTCTTTTAAAAGCTCCGGCCGCGTGTTGAGGTCCTTTATCGTATCCATATCATCCCGAAGCAGGCTGTCCCACAGTGGACAATCGATGATCTCACCGAATGCATGTATCGTCTGGAGAAGTCCTGAGAAGAGATTTTTAATATTCATCCCGGCAATCGAGAGGAGGAGCATCTTCCGCACCTTCCGCTCACCAGGTGTGATCAGCGGTTCCTTCCGCTCATATTTTGCCATATAAAAGACCTGGAACCGGTCAATAAACGACTTCAGGGCTCCAGGCACACCCATCGTCATGACAGGAGTTGCAACGATCAGTCCGTCTGCATCCCTGATCAGATCATAGTAATTCTGCATCTCATCCTTAATCGCACACCGGGGTTCTGCCTTGCAGACAAAGATCTCCATGCAGGGCTTGATCGAAAGGCCGGGCACCCAGACAAGCTCGACCGTGCATCCGGCCTCCTCTGCTCCACGGATCGCTTCCCTGAGAAGGATGGCGGTATTCCCATCTCTTCTGGGGCTTCCAAGCAGTGCCACAAGATTGCATTCCATATGAAGGATTCTCGCAATCAGAACAGATAAAAGTGTTCTTTATTGCCTCAGAAAAGTGGAGATTCGGTACCTTCACAATGGTTAAATAGGGTCAACACCCATTGAGATTTTGGTGAAACACCAATGTCAAATCCAGAAGAACGTTGTGAAATTGTAAAGGCAGGAACAAAAGCAAACCCCGGCAAGTACGTATGCATTGACTGCGGTGCCGAGATGACCCTGACTCATGCCGAGGAGGATCTCAGGAAATGCCCGACCTGCGAATGTGCAGAGTACCAGTGCTTCCCGATGACCCACATCAGGCCTGATATCAAGACTGCTGAAGATGTGAACAACCCTCCAAAACGTGGTGGATCAAAGATCTGAGTGCTGCATACCTAAATGCAGCCGGAACCGCGGTTTTGGATAGAAGAATGAGGTGATGAACAATGGTAAATGTATCCAGTGAAGGGCAGATCTTCACCTGTGAGATCTGCGGAAATGTCGTCGAGGTCAAAGAGGCCGGCGGTGGCGAGCTGATCTGCTGCGGCCAGCCAATGGAACTTGAGGAGTGATCTCGTATGAGCAAAAAGAAAGATGACCTCAAGTCACTCGAAGAGAAGATCGGGAAGGTACCGGTCTTCTTCCGTGGGCTGATGGAGAAGGAGCCCGAGATGTTTGAGATGGTCATGAAGTTCGACCAGCATATCTGGGCAGACGGTGCTCTTGACAAAAAGACGAAGAAAGTACTGGCCATCGCCATTGCAGCAGCCCTCAGGGACGAGCATGCAGTACGGGCCCAGCTTGCCGGTGCAAAACAGCTTGGCGTAACCAAAGAGCAGATTGAAGAGGGTCTCAGGGTCACGTTCATGCTCTCCGGGATGCCCGCATATGTCTATGGCAAAAGTGCCATGGAAGAGATAATGAAGGAGTGACTGACTATGTGTGATGATATGGATATGTACTGCGACTGTGGACCTTCTATGCCCACAATTGGCCAGGAGGCCCCTGATTTTGAGGCGATAACAACCCATGGTCCGATGAAGCTCTCCGACTTCAAAGACAAGAAATGGGTCGTCCTCTTCTCGCACCCCGCAGACTTCACCCCGGTCTGCACGACAGAATTTATCGCACTTTCCGAGGCAAATCCAGAATTTGAGGCATTAAATGCACAGCTTGTCGGCCTCTCCATCGACAGCATCCACTCCCATCTCGCATGGGTCCGGAATGTAAAAGAGAAGATGGGAGTGAAAATTCCATTCCCGATCATTGCAGATCTTGACATGAATGTAGCATCGCTCTTTGGCATGGTTCATCCGGGCCAGAGTACCACCGCTGCTGTCCGTGCAGTCTTCTACATCGATCCCCAGATGATCATCCGGGGCATACTCTACTACCCACTCTCAAACGGGCGCTATATCCCTGAACTGGTTCGTCTCTTAAAGGCATTCCAGACAAGCGATACCCACGGGGTTGCGACACCCGCGAACTGGCAGCCAGGCGACAAAGTTGTTGTTCCTGCGCCAAAGACCGTGGAACAGGCAGAAATCCGTGACAAAGAAGGGTACGAATGCAAGGACTGGTACCTCTGTTTCAAACAGATCTAACTCCTTTTTTATAAAAAGACCCTTCCTTAAAACCCCTGATTATGGATCTCTCCGTTGAAAAGAGATGAAGAGAGGGGAGCAGAGATGTGTTCACGCTATACCATCATCGGAACCCGAATACTCAGGGAGCGGTTTGGTGGAACAACAATTCCTCCACGATACAATGCAGCACCCGGCCAGCGCCTTCCGATCATAACGTTGGATGAGCACCTGACAGAGGCGGTCTTTGGGATCGTAAGATGGGGCGGAGGGCGCCGGATTAATGCCCGGATCGAAGGTCTGGAAGAAAAATCCTGGGGAAGAGAAGATCGCTGCACCATCCCGGCAAGCGGCTTTTTTGAGTGGAAGACTGAAGGAGCCCGGAGGCAGCCCTATTACATCTCATTCCCGGAGAGAGAGCTGCTTGCATTTGCAGGAATCTATGACAGGGAAAGAGATGCGTTCTGTATCGTGACAAAAGCAGCAGTCGAACCGGTGAGCAGCATTCATCCGAGAATGCCCTATGTTCTGACAGAGGTCGGGGAGAGGGAATGGCTCACGGGGAGGACACCTCCCCCCTCAGATGAGAAAATTGAGATATATCCGGTATCAAGAGAGATCAACAATCCCGCTGCCCCGGATGAACCCTCCCTGATCCGGCGTCCTGAGCAGCATGACTGGTGGTGAGAAAAAATAAAATTGGAGAGAAAAAGAGCGACTGGCACTCTCACATAATATGAATAAATTCCTCGACGATTGCCCTTATCTCCTTCTCTTTCGCATAGATCCGCTCACTCAGCCCTTTATCCTGGAAGTTTCGGAGCTGATTGATAGTTGAATCGATGAGAGCGGGAGGGAATATGCCATCTGCCTCGAATATAGCCCTTTTTGCTTCAAGGATATCCGCTGATTCGACACAGGATGCGGGAAGCTGTTTCAGTGACTTCAGTTTCTCAGCATTCTTTGGATCGAAGATATTGCCATCAACATAGAGATCACGTGCCCTCTCAAGAGCATCAGGCATCCGGATACCATAAAGCGATGCCACAACAAGCCCTGCTGCAATATTATAGACATCGGCCGAACCATCAGGCGTCCTGAGTTCAATCGTCTGTTTCCCCATCCTTTTTATCTCAGCAGGTGGAGCGTCGGGATTTGCATCACGGATCATATTACCGTCACCAATCCAGCCAAGCGGGACACGGACAACAACGGATCGGTTCCGATCTCCCCAGCAGACATTGGTTGGCGCCTCCTGGTGTGGCACAAGGCGCAGGTATGATGTCGGGATGGTATTGCCAAATGCGGTCAGGGCATCCGAACATTCAAGCAGGCCTGAAATCATCTTCTTTGCAAAGTCCGAAAGCCCGTTCTCTCCG
>NZ_JARVGN010000177.1 GCF_029762515.1 Methanocalculus sp.
TGCGATTCAGGAGGATTTCGAAGACGCTCTCCCAGAGGATGCCCGCCTCTATCTCGAAAGGATCAGATCGGCATCTGATCGGATGGGAACCCTCATCGACGATCTCCTCCTCCTGTCACGGATCTCACGGGCAGAACTCCATCGCCAGAAGTTCTCCCTCTCAGAGCTTGCACACGAGGTAGTTGAAGAGATTATGGAGCAGGAACCTCGTGAGAACGTTAAGGTTGAGATCGAAGACGGGATGGTCGTCTCGGCAGACCGGGGGCTTATGCGGATCGTCCTCTCAAATCTCTTCTCAAATGCATGGAAATTCACCGGGAAGAAGGAGAAGACAGAGATCATCTTCAGCTCAGAGAAGAGAGGGGATCTCACAACCTATTGCATCTCCGATAATGGAGACGGCTTTGATATGGCATATGAAAAACGGCTTTTTCTCCCCTTCTCCCGACTCCACACAACAGATGAATTCCCGGGAACCGGAATCGGCCTTGCAACAACAGCCAGGATTATTTCAAAACATGAAGGTACAATCCATGCAGAAGGAATACCTGGTCAGGGTGCCACCTTTTATTTCACTCTCGGTTCAAAAGAAAGAGCAGGAGTGTTGCAGTGATCTCAAAAGGCACCATTCTACTTGTTGAGGATAACAGGGATGACGAGCTTCTGACCCTGAGGGCTTTTCAAAAGAACAGGATTGCAAACCCTATCGCAGCTGTCCGTGACGGCCAGGAGGCTCTTGACTATCTTTTTGCCACCGGTTCATATGCGGAGCGGGATCAGGATGATCTCCCGGTGATCATCCTCCTCGATCTCAAACTCCCAAAAGTCAACGGGCTTGAGGTGCTAAAAGAGATCCGTAGCAACGAGAGGACGCGTGTGATCCCTGTAATCATCCTCACCACCTCGGTTGAGGATGAGGATGTTATCGGAAGCTATGCACTTGGTGCGAACAGCTATATCCGAAAGCCTGTTGATTTTACCGAGTTTGTCGAAGCGGTCCGAACCCTTGGAAACTACTGGCTGCTTCTGAACACAAGCCCGCAATCGAGGATATAGATGATGGATGCGAAACTTCGGGTGCTTATCGCTGAAGATACCGAGGATGATGCGCTCCTTCTCATCAGGGCGCTCAGAAAAGGTGGATATACCCCGGATACCGTCAGGGTATGGAATGCAAAGACATTATCCGGGGCGCTTCTGAGTGGGGAGTGGGATATCATCCTCTCGGATTACCATATGCCGGGATTTGGAGGAGACCAGCTGATCCAGATTGTCAGGCATCAGGGAATAGATACTCCAATAATCATCGTCTCCGGTGCAATCGGCGAAGAAGCGGCGGTTGAACTGGTTAAATCCGGTGCCGAGGATTATGTGATGAAGGACAATCTCATCCGTCTTATTCCATCGATATCCCGTGCATTAAAAGAGGCCGAGGATCGGAAGGAGAGGAGGCGTGCAGAAGAAGCACTGAGAGAGTCCGAAGAGCGTTACCGGAGCCTTATCCTGCAGATTTCAGAGGGAATTATCATCTTCGACCAGAAAACGGGAAAAATCATCGAATCTAATGAGAAGATATCGGAGATCTTTGGCTATACAGAAGACGAGATCCATTCCATGGGAATCGATGAGCTCATACAAGGATGCATTAAAAAAGATGCGGGACACTGGGTCATCCCTGAAAATACCGGGCTGATTGAAGGGACAATACACCAGAAAGACGGGAAACAAAGAGATATTGAAGTGAGTCTCAGCCATATTCCCCTCAAAGAAAACCCGGATGCGGCATCGGCGGTGATACGGGATATCACAGAGAAGAAAGAGGCAGAACGTATCCAGATAGAGGCATTTATCCAGATTGACCGGAATATCGAGCAGTTTGCAATCCTGGCCGATCATATCAGAAACCCGCTCCAGGTGATCGTCGGCTATTCCGCCCTCTCAGGCGACGAGATCACAACCGAGATCGTGGAACAGGTGGACAGGATCAACGAGATCATCAAACAGCTCGATAAGGGATGGATCGACTCGGAGAATGTCCGGAGGTTCTTACGGAGGAACTACAGTATCGGCAGTTTTGAGAAGCCCGATTATATCACTCAATGAGGAGGAGTGCAATCTCATCGTCAAGGCTTCGTACTGCCATCTCACTTCATCTGAGGTGGACTCTGCTGAAAAGATGAGAAAGAATGTTATGGAGTCTGATCGTCTCCCGATGGCACATATCCACGCAGGAGCATGGCCCGGTCAATGATCCGCCGTGAGGAGCAGAATTCGCAATCTTCGAACTGCCCTGTCCTGACAACCCGGATATCCAGCCCCTGGCTCTTCAGCTCGGTTTCAAGGCTCTCCGGGGCAAACCGCTGGTTGAATCCGATGGTGATGATATCGGGTTGAATCTCCCTGATGGGTTTGAATTTGTCGGTCAGATCCCCAAGAACAGCATGGTCGACCGGCTTTAAGCCAAGCACCATGGCAAGCCGCTGATCCTCTGGTATGATCGGCTTTGGCTTATGCCTCACATTCTGTTCGCGCGCAACGATCACATGGAGTTCATCGCCAAGTGCACGGGATTCTTCCAGATAGAAGAGGTGGCCCGGATGGATGATATCAAAGGTGCCGGTGGCAACTACCCGTGTCAGTCAGATCACCTCGAGGCATCTCTCTGATCCGTCACGGGAGAATGCACGCCAGTCATCGGGCCCATACGGATATCCGATGATCAGGTGGCATGAGCCAAAGCGTGGGAAAAACCCGATATCAGCATCTGATGGTGCAATAACACCATTTGGATGGCTGTGTGCACTCCCGGAGAATGACATCCCAAGGGGGATCATATCGGTGAGGACCGATGCGCTCCGCTCATCAAGGCGGGTGCCGGGGAGGAGGTTTATGCCCGATAAAACCCCGTTATCCGCTTCGAGAAGGGCAACAAACTCAAGCGGGTGCTGGCTCTTTGCCATCTCAAGGAGTGTGGAAAGTGTTTCCTGGCTGATGGCACGGATTGTCATATCTTTAGTATTTTCTCACCTGAGACTAAGAAAGCTATTGAAGAGAACAGTGGCTTCTTCCCGCATCAGGACAAAAAGAATCCCTGATGGGAGCCGGGGATCAGGAGAAGGAGTGGCAGGGGGGCCTCTTCACGGTAGGCGGAGTGGAATTTGCCTATTCGGTTCGGATAAACAGGCGAAGAAAATACCCCTGCATCATCGTCAGGGAGAGGGGAAGGCTTGAGATCGAATCGCCTGAACCTATGGCTGAGAAGGCAGCCAGACGGTTCCTGACGGCAAACGAGGGCTGGATCATTTCAGTCTTTCAGAAGAAGGATACGAGCGGCAGATTTCGGAATGGCACAGTGACACTTGACGGTGAAGAGGTTCCCTATTATATCACAGTCAACAGGAAGAGAAAGCGGATCGCAATTACCATCCGTGATGATCTCGCTATTGAGATCCGATCCCCTGTTCCAATCAACGCAGCAGAGGCGGAGTTCTCGATTGCAGATGTTTCAAAATGGATCATGAAGACCCGTGCGAAGAAGAGGGTATGGCGTGATAATCTGCATTCACGGCAGTATGCAGAGGGTGAGACGATCCCCTTTCAGGGGCGGATGCTGACGATCCGTCATACCCAATCGGAAAAAAAGATCTCCGCGTCGATCTGTCGTGACGAACTCTGGATCGCCCTTCCCCCCGGCAGTCGGGCAGAAGAGGAGCTCCTCCGGGTAAGGAAAGCAGTGATGGACTGTTATGCAGAAGAGATTATGCCTGTTGCAATGGCAATTGCTGTCGCATCAGCTGAGGCGATCGGTGTCGCCTGCCCCCGGGTGCGGTTTGGATACCAGAAACGACGGTTTGGATCCTGCACCCCGAAGAACGGAATCATCATAAATATCAGAGTCGCGATGGCTCCGCTGCCATATCTGGAATACACAATTATCCATGAGGTCTGCCATCTGGTCGAAAGGAATCATCAGCAGCGGTTCTGGGATCTGGTGGCAACACTCCTCCCGACATTTAAGGGAGTCCATGATCAGCTCCAGAAGGAAGGGATGCAGTACTGCTTCTGAGGGAGGGGAGATGATCGGAATAAGGGGGCGCCCCTAGAAAAACCGGCGCCTTGCACCCTCTTTCGATCTGTTCATACCGGGCAGGGTTTCGAGTGCCTCCCGAATCTGCGGCAGTCTCCGCTGCACACAATTCCAGACGAGCCTGAGATCAGTTCCATAGCAGGGTGAGATCATGCCGGGGAGTGCACCCAGTGCATCCCAGGGAACAGATGGCGATGCTTCCTTATACTCATCAGGAATGCAGGAGCTGAGGATCCCGATCGTCCGGATATGAGAGAGAACCGCGTTACTGGTCTTTGCATCCGAGAGGAAGACTTCGTAAATGATCCCGCGGCAGGAGAGTTCTATATCAGTGATCGATCTGATGATCTCCCTCTGGAAGAGGAGAACCTGTGCCTGGGAGAGGGGTTCCGCCTGCATGATACAGGGTGTGAGTTGATCCCTCAGGCCTTTGAGGGAGATGAGCACAATCTTCTGACCCGCCCTCTTCTCAATAAAG
>NZ_JARVGN010000178.1 GCF_029762515.1 Methanocalculus sp.
GCTCCGGTTCACCCACCTCGTTTTTCTCCGCAGGATCGGTATGGTAAGTACAGGAGGCAGATGCGTACATGGATCCGGTAACAATCTCCTATGCTGTTGAAAATACAGATGATTACAGGGCATCAATATTAATTGAAGGCCTTCCCGGTGTCGGCCACGTCGGCAAGCTTGTCGCTGATCATATCGTCGATGAGCTGGATGGTGTACTCCTCGCCAGGATCATCTCGCACCATTTTCCACCCCAGGTCTTTATCAATAAGGAAGGGGTGGTTAATCTTCCGAAGAATGAGCTTTACCTGGTGAGATCTGAGCCTCCGCTCCTTCTTCTGACAGGCGACTGCCAGAGCACCTCCCCTGAGGGGCACTATATCCTCACAGAGGAGTATCTCAATCTTGCAGAACAGTTTGGCGTTCAGCGGATCTACACCCTCGGCGGATACGGTGTCGGGCGGCTTGTCGATGAGCCACGGGTCCTCTGTGCTTCAGATCGGCCTGAGCTGATCGAGGAAGCGGTGAATGCAGGCTCGGTCTTTTCACAGGAGGAGCCTCCCGGCGGGATCATCGGTGCCGCCGGACTCCTCATCGGCCTTGGCGCTCTCCGTGGGATGGAGGGTGTTGCCCTCCTCGGCGAGACCTCCGGGTACCTCGTCGATCCGATCAGTGCCGGTTCCGTCCTGACAGTCCTCTCGAAGATGATCGGCCTTGAGATTGATCCTTCACGCCTTCAGGAGACCGCTGCGGAACTTGAGGGGGCTCTTGAGAAGCTGAAAGAGTCCGAACAGGATCGCGAGCAGGAAGAGCTCTCCTATATCGGATAGGCATGCCTCAGGTTGCAGCAGATATCCATATCCACTCCTGTTTTTCGATGGCAACGTCGAAGGATATGGTTCCTGACCGCATCCTCTCCGGGTGCCGGACCAAAGGGATTGCTGCAATCGGGACTGGTGATGCACTTCACCCAAAATGGCGGGAGATGTGGGAGGATGTTTCAAATGACTCCGGCATCATCATCCTGCCGACAACCGAGGTTGAGGATGAGAACCGGGTACACCACCTGATTGTAGCAGAGACCCTTGACTCATTTGCGGTGATGCAGGAATCATTCACTCCGTTCTGTTCCCACCTTGAAACCGCCGGTCGACCGCATATCCGGCTGAAGGGGGAGGCGATTGCAAAAACCGTCCATGAGGCAGGCGGCATCATCGGCCCTGCCCATGCCTTTACACCGTGGCGATCCGTATATGCCGCCTTCTCTTCACTTGCTGACTGTTATGGTGAAGAGGAGGTATCCTATCTCGAACTCGGCCTCTCGGCAGACAGCCGGGATGGTGCTGCGATCGAGGAGCTTGCGGGAATTCCATTCCTCACCAACTCGGATGCACACAGCCCTGTCCCCGAGAAGCTTGGCCGAGAATGTACCATCCTTGACCTGAAGAGAATGGATGTCTCTTCCCTCCTCCCGGCGATACGGGAGAGCCGGATCCTGATGAATATCGGGTTCTTCCCCGAAGAAGGCAAATACAACCGGACTGCCTGCACCCGCTGCTACCACCAGTATACGCTTGAAGAGGCAGTTGCTCTGAAATGGCGGTGTCCGCATGACAAGGGGCGGATCAAGAAGGGTGTCTCGGATCGTGCCCGGGAGCTCTCCGGCGAAACCAGAACAGTTCGCCCCCCCTATATCCATATCATCCCGCTTGCCGAGATCATCGCAAACCGGCTCGGCACCTGCTCTCCACGGACAAAGAAATGTTCAGCCCTCTATGATGAGCTGATTAAAACCTTCGGCGATGAACTTTCGATCCTGCTTCATCTTCCGACAGAGGAGATCCGATCGGTTCATCCGGGCGTTGCCGATGCCATCGCCGCCTTCCGTGAGGGGAGGGTAACCCTGCATCCGGGCGGCGGCGGGCAGTACGGGACGTTCTCGGTGTAGTTAATGTGCATGTTATTAACTGAAAAAACTTGAAAAATTATAATAACAATCTCATATCCTCAAACATTCCAATTACTTAATGTTCCTTTGAATCCAGAAGAACTCTCAATTTTCTATGGATATCGATGATCTCAACAGTGAGAAAAAATAGTAAAAAGAATACAAGAAAATAAAGTATTGCCATTAAAAGAATATCATTTTTATTTAATTCTGTTGAAGATAAATAAGAGGGGAGCATCTGAACCACAAACGCGACTATAACCCCTCCATATAAGACAATTTTCCATGTGTTATCTTGAATATTTATGGAAATATTTACCATTATAGGCCTCCTCTACCACCAATTCTATTGCCCAACATTGCAAAAATTGCGATAATAAAAACTACCAGCAAAATAATTCCAACGAGAAAAACTAATCCACTTTCTTGACCTAAAGCAGATGCTATTTGTGGTAAAATCCAAAAAAAGAAAAGTATGACCATAACAATTGCAATTATCAATCCAAAAATTTCATCCATGAAGCCCATTTAATTTATGATTGACTTTCTATTACAAAAAACTTTTTATAAAACTATTTTCCGTCGTTTAATAGCGTGATAAAACCAAACCTTGTTAAGTTCATTATCCAAGATTTACCCTTGCATCGCGATCGCTGAATTGGAATTGCTGCCTCTTGTTCTATCCCGATTTGATATTGTCAAGCAATTAATAATCGTCAAACTCCTCCCATCCTAATCTCTCCCACCTCCAGCTCAGCTCCAAGAACCTTTATTTCCCCTTAAATCGGTTATACTATACAGAATACGAGTTAAGCTTATGATACACTCTTCCAATATCCCCGATCAACTGCGGCTGAAACGTGCCTTGATACGCCCTTTGTCTCTTCTCTCTCTATCTCTCTCTCTTCTGTTGTTGCTCTCTTTCTGTGTCCTGCCTGTTTCTGCACAGGCACCTGTTGCTAACTTTACAGCAAACACCACAACCGGCCACCAACCGCTTGGCGTCCAGTTCACTGACACATCCACCGGAACACCGACTGGCTGGGCATGGTATTTCGGCGATGAGCAGTTTGATGGTGCATGGCAGGAGGTGAACGCGAGTTCAGGGTGGTCGAAACGGTTTCGTCATACAAGTGTGGTTCTTCCTGATGGGAATATTGTGTTGATGGGTGGGAATGAAGGTGCTGATCCATGGTTTATAAATGATACCTGGCGTTCCGTCGATAAGGGTGCAACCTGGCAGCTGGTGAATGGGAGTTCCGGTTGGTCTGCACGTGATGGCCATACAAGTGTTGTCCTTCCGGATGGCAGCATTGTGCTAATGGGGGGTAGCAGCTCCATAAAATCTAATGATACCTGGCGTTCTGTCGATCAGGGTGCAACCTGGCAGTTGGTGAATGGGAGTTCTGGTTGGTCTGCACGTGAAGGCCATTCAAGTGTGGTTCTCACTGATGGCAGCATTGTACTTATGGGTGGTCATGCAGTTTCAAGAATGAAGGATGTCTGGCGTTCTGAGGATCTCGGTGCAACCTGGGTCCAGATGACTGATAATGCCCAGTGGTCTGCACGGGAGTATCCCACGAGCGTGGCTCTCCCTGATGGAAGCATCGTTATGATGGGAGGTCAAGATGTATCTCGTACAAATGATGTCTGGCGTTCTGTGGATCAAGGCGCAACCTGGACACAGCAGACCCCTGCCGCTGAGTGGTCGGCACGATGGGATCAATCAGGTGTGCTTCTCCCGGATGGGAGTTTAATCCTGATGGGAGGTCAAGATGGATCTCCTAAGAATGATACCTGGCGTTCTATCGACAATGGTGCAACCTGGCAGCTGGTGAATGGGAGCGCCGGTTGGTTGGGACGATTACGACATTCGAGCGTGGTTCTTCCTGATGGGAGTATCACTTTGATTGGGGGTTATAATTCACATAATAATTATTTTAATGACACCTGGCGTTTAGAGACCGCCGGTTCAGCCGCACAGCATCCGCTCCATATCTATCCGGACATCGGCACTTTCAGGGTGGCTCTTCAGGCATTCAACAACGATGGATTCAACAACAAGATCGTAGCCGATTATATCATGGTGACAGCCGTGCCTACCCCTGCACCGACACCCAGCCCCTCCAGCGATAGGGCTGAGGAGAGTCCGGTTCCAACCGTCTCAGGGGTTGGAGCGGTCTCCTTCCTGCAGGGGAGGACCGGACAGGTGCTCCAGAATTACGAGGTGAGTTCGCCGGAAGGAACAGCACAGGTGTATCTGGAGATCGGAACAACCGCTCTTGGGCCAGATGGGAAAGCGGTCGGGAGCATCACGGTGGAAGGGATCGAGCCAGATGATCTTCCCGGTATCCCTGGTGCACCTGGTGACCCGGATGATCCGGATATGCCTGACAGCCCTGCTCTCCCTGATGGCGGCGCCTTCATGGTGGCCGGCACCGGGCATGCGGTTCTCTGTTCACCCGCCGGTGCGAGCTTCTCCCCTCCCGTTCCCCTGACGTTTGCGTTCTCTCCTGAAGAATGGGAAGAGGTACTCGCTGATGCAAACGGCATTATCGAAGCTCTTGTTATCCAGTGGTATGATCCAAAGACCGGATTGTGGGAGGAGATGCAGACGATT
>NZ_JARVGN010000179.1 GCF_029762515.1 Methanocalculus sp.
ATGCGGATCTTCCTGATGCCTACCCACGGATCCCCTCCATCTCGGTTGATTATGGTCTCCTCGAGCATTCATCACGGGTGGCGGTTGTTCCCCTGACCGTTCCATGGAGCGACCTTGGCACCTTCTCTGCACTGCATGATGCAACAGGCCCTGATCAGGATGACAATGTCGGTGAAGCCTTCATGCTCGATTCCATTGGATGTACATTCATTCACCCTGAAGGAAAACGGGTTGCAGCTGTCGGGGTCTCGGATCTTGTTGTGGTGGATACCGACGATGCACTCCTTGTCTGCCACAGGAATGCAACAGAGCGTGTCCGCGAGGTGGTATCGGCTCTTTCAGCGCTCCATGACAGGACGGTTGAAGAGCATCGTCTCGTCCATCGTCCCTGGGGAACCTATCTGGTACTTGAAGAATCACAGTTCTTTAAGATCAAGCGGATCACGGTAAAACCGGGTGCATCTCTCTCGCTCCAGCAGCACCAGCACAGGAGCGAGCACTGGGTTGTCGTCTCGGGGTGTGCCCATGTCCGGATAGATGGCACCACCCAGGTACTCACACAGGGCGAATCGACCTTCGTCCGTGCAGGTGCAGTCCACCGGCTCGAAAACCAGGGGAAGATCCCGCTTGAGATGATCGAGGTACAGATTGGAGAGTATCTCGGCGAGGATGATATCATCAGGCTTAATGATATCTATGGCAGGTGAGGATGGCTTCTCGGGGCTCGAGGCGGCAATTGTCCTGATTGCGTTTATCGTTGTAGCCGGGATCTTTTCATTTGCGATTCTTGGAGCAGGTTTCTCCTCTTCAGATAAGGCGAAAGAAGTGGTGCTTGATGGCGGGAGATCGGGAACAGCAGTGATGGTCATGGGTTCAGTCGTCGGCCGGGCAGATGATACGACTCACTATATCGAAAAACTCTTCTTCTCTTGTGAGGCAATGGGCGAGCCTGTGCCGGTATCCGCAATCAGGTTCTCAATTCTGACACCTGTTGGGATATATGAGATCCCTTCGTCTTCGGTTGTACTCTCATGGCATAATCAGGTCACGGAGGATGGCTTCCTCTCAGAGGATGAGATTCTTAAGGTTGAAATACTTCCCGATGCCGGAGTACTGACAGCAGACACTCCATTTACCCTTATAATAAATCCCCCCCTGGGTGTACCTGTCAATGTCCGGTGCCAGGTGCCTCCTGGTCTTGCACGGAAAAACTACTACGAGGTGGGTAGTGGATGAGGATGGCCTCACCGGGCTTGAATCAGCGATTATCCTGATTGCGTTTGTGGTGGTCGGTGCAGTCTTCTCTCATGTGATCATCAGTGCAGGTATGGGCATCTCTGATGATGCAGGTTCCAAGGTGCATGAGGGTCTGTCCAGAGCTGGATCAAGCCTTGTTGTTGCCGGATCGATCTATGCAGTTGACCTGAATAATGATCCCAGGATTGCTGAAGGTATCCTCGTTCCCATCAGGCTTCTTCCGGGTTCGGATCCAGTGGATCTCCGGATGGTAACCATCAACCTCATCGGCAGGAATACGTACGAGACCATCGGTCCAAACGATCCTCTCTATACGCCTCTTCCAACAGCTCATTACTTTTCCATCAATTCACCGGCACCACCCGATCAGGATCCGATACTCTGCTCCGGGGATATGGTGACGCTCTTTATACGTCCGATGTACTTATCAAATTGCAAGCCGGGCCATTCACCCACGATTGAGATAATCACACCGGGTGTGCATCCCATCCAGATTCCTCTTAAATTTCCTGCATCCCTCACCCGGTATACCCGGGTCGGATGAGATGATTAAATCCGAAGGCTCAATATTCATGAATAACAGATTATTAACTGATTCGGATGGCTGAGATACCAAAGGAAGAGTACCTTGAAAAATGCACGACAGCATGTGCCGGATGTACATCATCATTATCTCTCCGGTATGTGCTGAAGGCGGCAGGACCGGATACGGTGCTGGTTGTTCCTGCATGCTGTACCAGTATTCTGCAGGGAATTTATCCCAATACCGCATTTAATATTCCTGTATACAATATTGCCTTTGCAGCGGCAGCAGCATGTGCGTCAGGGATGAGCGAGGCATTTGCGAGCATGGGGAAGAAGACAAACGTCATAGTCTATGCCGGTGATGGCGGTACCGTTGATATCGGGATCCAGGCTCTCTCCGGTGCCCTTGAACGGGGGACAGATTTCCTGTATATCTGCTATGATAACGAGGCATATGGAAACACCGGCATGCAGCGTTCTGGTGCAACCCCGATGGGCGCAAGGACGACAACGACACCCGGCGGCAAGACCGATGCGAAGAAGGATCTCGACAGGATCGTCGCTGCCCACAATATTCCGTACCAGGCGACCGCGACCCCTGCATATCCAAAGGATCTTTATGAGAAGGTGAAGACAGCACTTGCCACTCCCGGTCCATCGTTTATTCATATTCTTGCTCCATGCCCCCCCGGATGGCGGATTGCATCTGATATGTCGGTGACTGTTGGAAAGCTTGCGGTGAAGACCGGCTCCTGGGTACTCTGGGAGAGAAAATATGGCGAACTCAGAATCAGCTCCCCCTCAAAGGGTGCAATGAAGAAACGGGCCCCACTCAGGGATTACCTTTCTGTACAGGGGCGCTTCAAGGGAATCTCCGATTCGGCAGTCAATGAGCTGGAGCAGGCGATTGAGAAGAACCTTGCACAGCTCGCAAAAGAGGAGGCAGGAGAATGCTGACGGTAGCAACTGGAAACAAAGCGGTGGCTGCGGCTGTTAAAGAGGCAAAACCCGCAGTGGTTGCGGCATACCCGATCACCCCGCAGACGGAGATCGTTGAGCAGATCGCAGAATACGTCACTGCTGGTGAGATGGATGCACGGTATATCCCGGTTGAGAGCGAACACTCGGCGATGACTGCCTGTATCGGTGCTTCAATCACGGGTGTCCGTACCTTCACGGCGACGAGCTCTCATGGTCTCCTCTACATGCACGAGATGCTCCACTGGGCAGCCGGGGCCCGCCTTCCGATCGTGATGGCGAATGTCAACCGTGCCCTCGGTCCGGGATGGAATGTCTGGGCGGAACATACCGATGCCTTCTCCCAGCGGGATACCGGATGGCTCCAGTTCTTTGTTTCAACTGTCCAGGAAGCATATGATACCACATTGATGGCATTTCGGATTGCAGAAGATACCGGTATCCTGCTGCCGGTGATGGTGAATCTGGATGGTTTTGTCCTATCGCACATTATGCAGTCTCTTGAGACGGTGGAGATAGGCGACTACATCCCTCCGATGGTGCTTCCCCATAAAATTGATACAGAGAATCCCACAGGGTACGGCACACTCACCGGACCAAATGATCACTTCAAGTTCCGGTGGGAGATTGAACGGGCAATGAGACATTCGCCTTCTGTGATCAGGGATGCAGAAGAAGAGTTTGCAAAGAGATTCGGACGGAAATACGGTCCTACTGACGAATATCTCTGTGATGATGCGGATATCCTGATTGTCTCGATGGGAACACTCGGAAAAGAGGCAGAGGTTGCAGTCGATATCCTAAGAAAAGAAGGCGTCAAAGCAGGATCAATGCGGATCCGCTGGTTCAGGCCCTTCCCAGAGCTCGATATCAGGGACCGCGATCTCGTCGTCCTTGACCGGGGATACTCGTTTGGGTTCGGCGGTGTGCTCACCGACTCGATCAAATCCCGGTACCGCGATGCCTCGATCTTCTCGGTGGTTGCAGGGCTTGGCGGCCAGGAGGTCACCTATGATGATATCGCTGAGTTTGTCAGGAATCGCCGTATGAATGAAGAATACTGGTTTGGGGTTGATGCCTGATGTTTGAGATCAGGATCCATTCCCGTGGCGGGCAGGGTGGTGTGACTGCCGCCCGGCTCCTTGCGATGGCTGCCTTCCTCGATAAGAAGCATGCAACAGCCGCTCCCTTCTATGGTGCTGAGCGGAGGGGTGCGCCGGTCACCTCGTTTGTCAGGATTGATGAGGAGCCGATAAAAATCTACTCACAGATCCGGTCCCCGAATCTCATTGTTGTCCTTGATGCAAGCATCATGGATACCGTTGATGTTCTTTTGGGAATTTTGGAGAATGGAACGGTGTTGATCAACAGCCCCCATCCGATTGATCTCCCCGGTGTCAATGTCCTCACCATCGATCTCACGGGTATTGCACTCTCAGTCGATCTCATCGTATCCGGGAGCCCCATTTTAAATACCCCGGTTCTTGGAGCACTTGCGAAGATGGGTGTTATCTCCCGGGAATCGGCGGAAGCTGCCATCCGTGATATGTTTGCAGATGAGCGGAATGTGAAAGCGGCAGAGGCTGCCTATAAGGAGCTGATTCTATGACCGATCCTGTTGCAATGAGCCGACCAACAGAGGGGGCTGCCGGAAAGACCGGTTCCTGGCGGACGTTCCGTCCGGTGGTCGACCGTGAAGCATGCAATGCATGTGGACTCTGTGCCATGTACTGCCCTGATGGCTGTATCAATGAAGATCATGAGATAGATCTCGACTATTGCAAGGGAT
>NZ_JARVGN010000017.1 GCF_029762515.1 Methanocalculus sp.
GGACCGCCTTCGATTACCACCTCTGCGATGGCGATCAGATCCTTGGCACAGGTGATATCTTCCTCTCTAAGCATGGGTATCAGGCACCTTCAAATTGGAAGGAAAAAGAATACAGAAAAAAGAAAAGGACTGCATGAGAAACAACCTTACCTCAATTTCTCCCCGCATCCCTTACAAATTTGGTCTGAACTGTCGTTTTTGGTTTTACATACAGGGCAGATCAGACTCTCATCCGGTTGCACTGGGTTGATTATCACCGGCTGTCCCATGCCTCCGCCTCCGGCAACAACCGTTGAGCCCTGTGCTTGATGGGCGCTGCTACGCGCCGTTGCTGTACTGCCCATCGCACCAAGAGCTTTATTCATTACATCGGCCAGCCGATCTGCATTTTCCCCAAATGTTTTCTGCATCATATCCATGTATTTCTGCTGGTCTTCCAGTCGGGCATCGAATAGTTCCTTCATCTTGTCAGAACCAAATTTCGCTTTCAATGCTTCTGCCGCTGTAACTGGATCCTTAGCATTGAGCGCGAGAATCTGTTCAGGAGAAAGGGCGTTAGCACGTCTCATTATCTCGATATTGGTAAGATATTCTGCAGCTTTAGGATCACCAGTGATTACAATTTTTGATTCTGTCGAAGAATTGTCAATATTTTTAAGTCTCTTGCCTTCATTCTCGGTGGCATGATCTTGGTCCTTATGTTCGAGTTCCTGCTCTCCGGCCTTTTTTTGAAGAATTGCCTCAATTAATTTCTTTTTAGCCTCGATAAGAGCTATCAAATCTTTTCGATCACGATCGCGCTCATGATCCGCAATTTTATCCTTATGATCCAAATCATGACCTAGTTCCGTATCTTCAATATCGTGACGGTGCTTCTGCTGAGCTTTCTCAAGGATAATTGCGCGGATAAATTCCTGATCTTCCCTTTTATGAATAAGTTCAGTCTTTAACTCCTCGATATCATTCTCTCGAATAATGCCCGCCTTTGCAAGCTCATGGATAAAAGAATCAACTGATTCCTTATCGGAAAGTTTACTGATTTCATCATCAGACAGCAATTTCCGGATTTTTTGTTCCGTATCAAGGTCCAGTCCTGTCGCTGTAACTTTCTTCGTCCTTTCGATGCGCCCGTCGATGATATCTTGCCATTCAGATTCATCGTATCGGACAAACCTGAGACGTTCTAAGGAAAATCCATAATTTTGCAGGATTGGAGCGACTCGTGTTTGAACCCCACCTTCAATCTCATCTTTCACTGAAAGATTTCCATAGAGATCATCCATTCTATACTCGCGTAATGTTGATTGGACGACGCTCTGAATATCATACGAAAGATCGGCCTGAAGATCGGTCAGAAGAATCTGACTCTTTCCTTTCAGAAGATTGTCAATAAATTTTTTTGAGTCGGCGTTTCTGAGGGTCAGCGTACCGCTGACCCCGACCGGGATCGAATCGGCAGTACGGATCTGTGTCTTATCAAAGGTGAAATCGAGGGTGACAATTCCGTCGTCAACGAGAACGATGGTTGCGCGGTCATCGAGATTGATTGGCAGGTGGGCCTCAAGGAATGTGCCGATATCATAATAGCCGGGTCTGAGATCGCCCTGATACGCACCGCCCTGGAACAGAAGAGCGCGTGTTCCTTCAGCCACGGTGACCGTCTTTTTGAAAATGCCACGAAGGTCTTCAACTTCAAATCTGCTGGCAAAATCTCCCGGTTTTCTCCTCCACTGGCGGGTGCGAGTGAAATCCTCTTCATTTGATCCTACAAATTTGCCCAGTCGAGATGGTCTCACACTTGTTCCGCAACCTGGGCAGTATTTTGCATCCGGCGGAATGGAAGAACCACAATTATTGCATACATAGGCTTCGGATTTTGTTCCGCATTGCGAGCAGAATTTTGCATCCCGTTCCAGCGTTTTTCCACATTTCAAGCATTGTTTGCTTCCAGAAGCATTTTCTGCAATCTTTTCTATTTTCCCCTTGAATAGTTCCATAATAATCACCAGTAATACACTCGTTGTTCGGACCCCGTACAGTGCAATTTTTCAGGTTAAGACGGGCATATTTGACGATCGGTATGTGCGCGTATCAAATTCAGCGATTCAGGCTGGATTTTGCATACAAGTAAAATGGTTGCATTGTCCCGATCGGTCGTGCTTAATACAACCATTTATATTCCTTTTCTCTCATTTGAGTGATTGCCGTTCACTAATTATAAATCATGCTCATTTTATTCGGATGTGGTTTCCTCATTTTTTCAATCCTGAAGATAATGTGCGAAAGAAATCATTTCCCACAGAATCAAATGTGAGTCGATTCATTTGCATCTCGGTAATGAGTGATTCGATGTATGATTCCTCAACAGAAGCGGTTACTTCCTGAAAGATATGTTCAGCGGTGATCTCTGAAAGTTCGTCCATTAGAGCCCTGTGTTCTTCTTTGCTGTAACTGGCTTTTGCCAGCCACCATTCGAGTGTATCTGGGTCTATAGCCTGCATCTTCTTCCAGACACCCGAGCGTTTCAGCGTTGTTTGCTGCTCCTTTATGGCGATGATATTCGAAAGCACGCGAAGATCCTTCTCAAGATGCATGCATGTAGTGGCTTTAAGCTGCCAGGACTCGGAAATTGCTCTGATACGTTTTGCATAGAAGGATGTCCCCGCTTCTTCGCATCCGGATGATGCTGCCGAGAAGAGTGTTCTAATCTGCTGTTCCAGATCTGTTTTTTCGTTCTGCAGTTTCTGGATCTGATACTTCATCTGAGATTCTGCCTTTCTGAGCTCCCCAAGATTCATCGAATCAAAAGGAGTTGTGTGGAATAGCCTTGAGAAGATGCTCATCGATTGATGCACCCACCTGATACTCTCTCAATCTTCTAGCTCCGCGATGGCTTTCTCAAGATCCTTTTCTATTGAAAAGAGACCGCCTGCTTCTTCCAGCTCCAGAGTTCCTGTCTCAACGCTGTTCCAGATCTCAAACATCTGCTTTTCAGCTTCATCGAGATCATTGTCTGAGTCCGCAATATCCAGAGCGAAGATCTGGTTCAGATCGTCAACAACGTTCTCGAATCCCTTGCCTGCGAGATTTACCTGGATGAGCGAACTTTCAAAGGCATCGGGTGATATACTCTGAATCTTATCCCAAATTTGTGTTTTCTGGAGATCACGCTGGTACTTCTTGATTACCACAAGGTTTGAGATAAACATGTACTGCTTGTGCAGTGCCATAAAGTTACGAACCTTTAGTTTGGCACTCATGTCCATCTGCTTGAGCTCTTGTGCAAGCATCTTCTTTTTAATGAGGTCGGCACCAACACCTTCTCCGAATTTTTGTTTCTTCTCTCGTTCAATCCTGTCGATTTCCTTACGAAGGCGATTTATACGACTTTTGAGCTTGAGTTCTTCTTCCTGCAGTTCAGAAACCTTGAGTTTCTCAATCCGGTTACGGCGGAAATGTTCTGTGATTTTCATCTTGTGTCACCGATCGCGAATTGTCGTCAATCCTATATAAAATTTCCTCCTTTACGGAGGATAATATTAATGGCCAATATGTAGTGCTCCGATGTGGAGGTATTTTTTTATAGGAATGGTGCGTACAGATCCAATAAGAATGGATTATCTCCTGGTTGTGGATTATCACTCTGACGCGGAACGTAAACGGATTGATGCCACCATCGAGCGGTGGAAATCAAAGAAAAACGTGCGCAAAGAGAAAGGCGTATTGATCCGGGCAAGTGATGACGATATCGAAGCCTTTCTGCAAGATCTTTATGCGCGACTGGATAGGGGGAGCGAGAGTGTTCGGATGTACAAAGCAGAGGCATGTAGTCCGGACGTTGGAGAGGTATCACGAACACTTCGATATGAGGCAGAGATTGATCAAGAGACTGTCCGACAATTCTTACGATATATTCTCAATAAACTCAATGGTAGTTATGAAGGAGTTCGGGATGGCGTAGAATCATACACAGTCTATACCCGGAAAGGTCAGGCGTCAACAGGTTTCGTCTGGGCGGATCATCCAGGGAAAACTAAATTGACAATTTTCGTGAGCGGTTTTGGTGATGTGGTCTCTTTTGTTGCAGAGCGGATTGACGAAGAGCTGAAAGCATTTCTGGGAGGGGTATAATGGCTGGTCAAAAAAAGACTGATTCACATTCAAAATATGTTCATCATTATCGACTTGGAACAACGCAATATAAAGCATCGCGATTTCTTGAGGCAATTAAGTCATTTGATAATGCATTGAAATATAAACCACAATCATACTGGGCGTGGAATGAAAAAGGGAATGCGCTCAGAAAACTGGGTCGGCTTGAAGAGGCGTTGAAATGCTATAACCATGCTACTTCCCTTGACAGATCAAAATCATATCCATTCGCGTATATAGGTAGGGGAGACGTCCATCGTGAACAAAAAACGTATAAAAAAGCAATTTCTAACTATAATCAAGCCTTAAAAATCAAAAGGCATCCATTTGCCTTAAATGGTAAAGCACAGTGCTTTTATGAAACAGGTAACAAAAATGAAGCATTTCAGCTAGCGGAAGAGGCAATACTTTTGCGTCCTTATTTTGAACATCCGTATATTTTAACCGGAGATATTCTATTTGACCGTGGTTTGTACAAAGATGCAAAGGAAAGGTATGAAAGAGCTATCGGATTAATCGATACAGGTTCAAGTGAACTTCGTGCAGCTTTACATAAAAAAATACAGGATTGCAGTATGAAGATTGATGCCGAATCTCCGGGGATTAAGGACGAGCCTGATATTGATCCGGAAGATATTGGTGCTCTTCTCTCTCAACTTCGCTCGGGAAATGACAGTGGGCGTGCAGAAGCATCGTATAATCTTGATATCTGTGCGAAAAAGAACCTGGCAGGCCAGATCATCAGACACCGGCCCTTTCCTCTCTTTGAGTCTGCTCTGGGTGATCCGGTTCCGGAGGTGCGGAAACAAGTTCAATGGATTCTTGGTAATCTTGCACTGCACGGGTTTTCCTACGAAGTCACTGAATCTGGAGTATTGGGCCTTCTTGCAGCAAATCTTGGCGATACCAATGAAGAAGTGCGTAGTGCAGCAGCATGGACACTTGCCGTCATAGCTGAGGTCGGACAGGGTATTCGAGTGGCAGAAACGGGTATGATCCACTCCTGTATCCAGCTGTTAGATGACAGTAATGCTGGAGTCCGTTCTTCAGCGGCCCTTGCTCTGGATAAAGTTGCCTTTTATGCAAGCCCGGAGCCAATTGTTCATGCCGATGGGGTTGTGAACCTTGCTGGGCATATCCTGGATACGGATACCGGAGTACGTGCGAGTACCCTATGGGCGCTCTGGTCTATCGCCTTCCGAGGATATGTCGACAGTATATGCGATGCTCCGGACCTGATCACCGATCTTAAGCAGTCAGCCCAGAGCAGAAACCTTGAAATTCGGAAAGCTGCGATTTCTCTGATTGGGGAACTTTCAACCGTTTCTGATAAATCGTTCTTGGAAAATAAAGATCTTGAGCGAATTCTCATTTCCGGGATTGGTTCCCGAAGTAACCGTGTTCGGGGTGCCTCGATATGGGCTGTTGGGAGATGGGCAGATGCAGGAATTGCTACCTCCTTGATTCGGAGCGGGGTTAAGGAAGCAATGAGAAACTGCCGGGATGACCACACAAATGTTCACGTTTTTTACCACAGTGAACTCCGCTGGAAGCAACGCTCTATTGGCGGTATCGCGGACGATGTCCTGAAAAAGCTGGATGAACCCACGGCCGCTCCAGATGATCTTGCTCCCTGCGAAGCTGATTATCGTACCGCATATTTTGTCGTAAATAGTTATGTAGAACATTTGGCCCAAAGCGAACTTCATGAGGCTCGCAAAAAAGTCGTTCATCTGGAACAATTTGTATGTGGTCCTACTCTTGAGGTAGTCCGGTATCAAAGGGATCACCTGGATCTCTATATCCAACAAGAAATTGATGAAATTCCTGAAGAGTTCGTCAATGAAGCAGAGTTATTAAAAGAGGAAATCCTCCGCAGAGCGCTGGCATAGGGGATAATATGAACGTGGATCTCAGTGGGTTTCTGACGAAAGAACTGAAGAAAACAATACGGGAATATCGAGCAGCATGTTCTGAAAATGATTCCCGCATAGTCCGGGAGAAAGCCCATATCTGTGCGATTCTGAGTCAAAAATTAGCTGAGCAGTCGCCATCATTTCGGAATAAATACCTCTCAGATGCAAAAAAATGGGAATTTATTGCATCCGGAAAAAATCCGGTGTCCTTGGATATCAGTAATAGAGATCCCTCCCGACGACCAGAAACTCAGGATTCTGCGAATGAATCGGATCTGGATTTTGATGCAACGTCGTTGATATCATCATCATCGGTCAGGTGGGATGATATCGGTGGTCTGGATGAGGTTAAACGTCTGGTAAAGGAAACGGTAGTCATCGCGGGTCTTCGGAAACCTGCTGCAATCCAGCCATGGAAGGGAATTCTTCTCTTTGGCCCTCCAGGGACGGGAAAGACGATGATTGCAGCAGCGGCTGCAGGGAGTCTGCATGCGACTTTCTTTGATGTGAAAGCCGATCGTATTCTCTCAAAATATTTTGGGGAGTCATCAAAGATCATTGCCTCTCTCTACGCATCAGCAAGGAAGCGGGCACCTTCGATTGTGTTTATTGATGAGTTTGATGCGCTCGGTTCAGCAAGAAGTGAAGGTACCGGCGAAGCAACACGAAAGCTGCTCTCTTCTCTTCTCACCGAACTTGATGGACTGCAAGACAAGAACGCTGATCGGCTTCTTCTCACTATGGCAGCCACCAATACTCCCTGGGATCTTGATCCGGCAGTTCTGTCTCGTTTTCCCCGGCGAATTTTTGTGACGCTTCCGGATGAGGCATCCTGTGCAGCAATCATCAGACTTCATCTGCGCGGTCTTGAAGTCGCTGATCTTGAAATTTCAGATCTTGGGAGGAGGTGTGTGGAACAGGGGTATTCAGGTAGAGATATTCAGAACCTCTGCCAGCAAGCGATCTGGGCCATGATCCACGAGGAAAATCCACAACTGGAGAAGCTCGCAGATCTCACGTTTGATGAGTTGAGTGAACAAGTGCTGAAGACAAGAGGTCTGTTTGCCGGTGATTTTACGGAGGCATTTGAGATTGTGCGTTCGCCAGTGCGCGAGGCCGACCTGGACCGGTATAGGCAATGGAGTGAGGAGTATGGGGGGATGTGACCTGAACCAATATCATGGACTTACATGTACTTTCCGTCAGTTTGTTACAGCAAAAAAATGTGTTAAACATCTCCGCTTAATCATAAATTTCAGGAGTAGAGCGGTCGGTGAAGGTGCGGGGCGCCAGATCTGCCTCGTGGGTGGTGGGCAACCTGCTCTGGGTGGCCTTCGGCGTGGCGGAGCGGAACGTGTACGTGACTGCATTATTTGCCTTTTACTGGGTGACAGCGGTGGTGGGATTGCGGAATAATTGGGGTGGATACGAAGCAAATATTGAATGAATAATTTGGAGGAGAAAGGTATTGTGAGAATTTAAATTTTTGAATTCATCCATTTCCGTACAATTGTCTTTACAAGATTTTGTGCATCATGAAGTTCCATCGGGTTTTCAGGTTTCTGAAATTTTTTTCGAGCATGTCGGGCCTCTTTTCCAATTGCGTCGTAACTCTGGGCTGTTTGTTTGAATCGCCCAATCTCGCTATAAAATTCTCCATTTTTCTTCACAGGTGCATAACCGTCTTCCTGGACTAATTCAATAATATTATAGAGCACACCAAATGAGTTGAAATCGTGGTCTATGAGTTCATTAACTCGCTGGACTCTCTCATCTGTTTGTGCGAGCCGAATTAATTTGATAATTTTGTTATCTGGTGGAGATTCAACAGTAGTTCCATCTTTTTTTGTAACGGTCACTTGGACTCGTGCGCGTATATGAATTGAAGCGGTTAAAGGTTCAAGAAAAATTGTCTTTTTACCGTCTTCATCAATGAATTGAATTCCTCCTCGTTTTATCAAATCCGACGAATTGAAAAGTAGTTTTCTTGCTGCATTGATATTGATCAACAATTCATCGGCTTTTGCCTTGACAGATTTATGATCGGAAGAATTCTCCAATGATGTAAATTCAAGTAGATATTTTTCACCTTCATTGAGAACACGAAAGTCAGTTGACTGGAGAATTTCACTCAATTCTGCTAGATCATTCGCATCTCCGTGAAGATCAACCTGCCACTTCATTTCTGTTTACCTTTGTTCTTTTCTTCATTTTTTTGCCTTTATTCGCTCAAGCAGCACACTTGCTGGTTCATACTCCCGTTCCTCCCGCCGGGCCAGTTCTGCCTCGGTGGACACCAGCTGTCCGGAAAATGCCTGGGCGAGGATGGACTGCCGGAGTGTTTCGGTGCGTTCTTTAGCAGCGGTGATGCGGGCCTCGATCTGATCGGCGAGGGCGAATAGAGCGTCGGCCCGGTGGACAATTTCATCCTGTTCGGAAAGCGGAGGGAGGGGGATTGGTAAAGATTTGATATTACTCAAATTTAACCTGGCTCGACCCACACCGTGAATCGATTCTACCATTCTCTTCCTTGTTGATTCAGTATTGATCGCGAAGATGACGTATTTATTATTAGCAATTTCTTGATGCGGATTGAGTCTAATGCAATCAGCTTTAACAATTGCGGGTCCGAAATCATCTGGGATTTGACAAGCCCGAGGGATTGGGTCACCTAGTGTTCCAATAACAAGATCCTTTGGAAAAACTTGATGTTTTTTTAATTTTGTGAAATGATCTGTTGAGATATGCGATTTCACATCGATGAAATTACCATCGCCTAAGTTTTGTAATCGTATGACTCTTGGACCGGAATCAGTATAATGCTCAGTTTTCAGATTCGATCCAAAAGGACCGTCTGTTATTGAATTTGCTTCGATACCAGATACCTGATCTATACTAGCCCAAGTCCATTTATCTGAAACAATTGGTAAATCACTGATTTCTATTCCTTTTGGTTCACGATATTTTTCTTTCCACTTCGAATTTTTCGGAGTTTTTCCTTTATCTTGGAAAGTCTGTATTTGTTCTCTTTCCCAAGCCATTCGTTTTTGATTTAAGATATTTCCCACAGCCTCTTTTGCATCTGTAATGTCCGGATTCTCCGACCGCCAGTCCTCCGTCAGCCGCCCTTCGCACGCAGCGGCGAGCACCGCCTGCCTGAACTGCTGCACGATGCCCGGCACCCTGTCAAGGCGGGCCTGTGCGGCGTCCAGCCGGGCGAACAACGCCTCTATGGCAGCTACGATGCGGTGCTGTTCGGCGAGAGGGGGGAGGGGGATTTTCAACTCTTTTAATTTTGTTGCATTACAATTTGGCTGAGCAATTCCTGAAATATTCTGAGAAATTTGGGTCCAATATTCGGATGTGCTAAAAAATAGACTCATGAATTTTTGATTGACATTTCTGTTTGGTCTAAGCCGAATGAGATACGAGGCAAAAATGCTATCTGGGCAGGAAGATATCAGATAGCTCTTGCCTGTAGTTGCACCAGTTCGTGCAAAAACAATGTCTCCAGACTCCAATTTATATTTGGAAATTTGTTCTTCCTTGATGCTGCAAAACGGAACATCATTCCAATCAACAAAATCATTCTGGATATCTGTAATTCGCAAAAAATGAGGTCCAACTTTATTTTTATCAGCTGAAGCCGTATATCCGTATTTTATTTCATCGGAGATATCGTTAATAGTTGATTGAATCCAACCTTCTGGCAACTCACTATTCTGCGGCATTTTTTTATCTCTTGTTTTTCGATCACTATGGGTAATCTGTTAAAATTTTTCTTAAATAGAAGATTTAATACGCTCCAGCAGCACTAGTGCTGGTTCATATTCTCGCCTCTCCCGCTGGGCCAGCTCCGCCTCGGTAGGCACCAGCTGCCCGGAAAATGCCTGGGTGAGGATGGACTGCCGGAGTGTTTCGGTGCGTTCTTTGGCGGTGGCGACGCGGGCCTCGATCTGGTCTGCGAGGGCGAAGAGAGCGTCGGCCCGGTGGACAATTTCATCCTGTTCGGGGATAGGTGGAAGGGGGATTGCAATCGACTTTAAAATAGTACCATTTATTCCTGGACGAGTTTGTCCTCGAATTTGATTTTGAATTTGTTGCTGAACAGGAATTGCTCCTCTCAGTGTTTGAAATAAATAATGGGGAGATACTAAATCTTGATTCGAAGTAATGCGATAGACATGCTTGGTGATAATTGCGGTCTCACAATTTTCGGGAAAGACGCAACATCTGCCAATTGTTGCCATGACAGTGATTAACAAATCCAGGGGCCTTGCAGTGTATTTTCTTAATTCTTCATATTTTTCCGGACTTATTCGGTGTTCTTTTCCATAGGAAAAAAATCCGTTCTGTACATTATCAATTCCAATTGCTAAAATCCCAGAATCTTGAAACTCTGAATGAAGTAGATTGCTGCCAAAAGGGCCACTTTGGATAGAACGAGCCTCTGGTGAGGCCAGTTGCTCTATGGTTGCCCAACACCATTTATCGGGTATATCATTTAAACCAGAAGTATCGGGCGTTTGGATTTTCTTTTTTCCGGACGATAGCGTATTAAGTGTTATTTCAAGGTATTTTCGTGAATTCTCTATATTCGGATGTTCCGCCCGCCAATCCTCCGTCAGCCGCCCATCGCACGCAGCAGCGAGCACCGCCTGCCGGAACTGCTGTAGGATGCCCGGCACCCTATCAAGGCGGGCTTGTGCAGCGTCCAGCCGGGCGAACAGCGCCTCGATGGCGGTGACTATGCGGTGCTGTTCGGCGAGAGGGGGGAGTGGTATTGTCAAGGCTTTGACAATCTTTTGAGTTATAAGAGGTTGCGAGCTCCCAGTCTGGATACTAATCCAATCTACGGTCTGAAAATACCTGATTAACCAATTGAACAAATCTTGAGAATTGGGTTTTATAACTAAAGTGTTGTCAGTAACCCAGGCATTTTTTTTGTATACTGTAAGTGCTCCCGCTGCGCCAACTCTACCGAGGGTAATAATTGGTGATGTGAAATTATAGCTATCAGTATAGCCTATGGGCCCTCCTGCCCCTGCAACAGGGTAAGGCTGATCTGGAATTTTACTATAGTCTTCCCTTTTTATGTACTTTCCACTGGCAATTGAGATGAGAGAGCCCAAATCTGAAGTCTCCCACCCCTCCGGCAGCTCACTCTTCTGTTGCATACCCGTTCCCCATCAGGTCGAGAATCGCCTGTAGTTCGTCGACCGCGGCCTCGAGTTCGTCGATGGCCTCGGCAGCGAGTTCCTCCGGAAGTGGCAGGTCCTCGCTGGACTCCAGCGACTCGTCGCGCAGCCACTTCAGCGAGTCGATCTTGTAGTCTCGCTCCTGCAGCTCGGTGATATGGAACGAGCGCCAGCGGTCGGCGGGGGAGTCAGCGGCATTGCGCTTTGCCCGGGCGTTGGGGTCGGGGCCGTAGCAGTGCTCGAACTCGGCGAAATGCTCCGGGGTGAGGGGGCGGTCCTTCTTGGTGATCTTGGGCACGTTGGTGCGGGCGTCGTAGACCCAGGTGTGCTCGGTGGGCGCGCCCCTGGTGAAGAAAATCACGTTCGTCTTGGTGCCC
>NZ_JARVGN010000180.1 GCF_029762515.1 Methanocalculus sp.
CGCACAATTATTATAACTCTTTTTTCATTTTCCTTACACATACAATGATTTTATTTTTCACTTGTTGTACGCCCGAATATCTCGCTGAGCTGATTTTGAGCATCTTTCTTTGTGAGCATACCATTCTTCAGTGAATACCCGATTTGAATAATCACCCGGATATCATTCAGTGTCAGCCGTGAGAAGGAGTAGCTCTTCCAGGTCTCCCGATCGGCCTGCATCCAGAGTTCCTCAAGCATCTGGCGCAGTGACCCGACATCCTCCTCGGAGATATCATTCCATTTCTTTCCCTGTGCAGAACGGATGATTGCTATTGCCCCTTCAACGCTCCTCTGTTGTTTGAGCAAAAAGACCCTCCGTCCCACCTCATCACGTTTCACATCCGGCATGCATGGTAGTGTATCGCACGGGTATAAGAGCGTTGGCACCATCCTGATACCCTCTCATATACACGATCAACCATATCCTCCATATCACAGAGAGCTGATTCAAAAGAGCCTAAATGCCTGCCTAAAAAGATGATGTTTCTCCATCCCAAATCTATTTGATTCTTCATCGCCAATATTTTTCCATGTTTGGTGCCAATTCCAACCCACTTCTCCTTATAGGCGTAGTCTACGCGGTCACCATCTCAATTGTCTCTGCATACCTCTGGGCAGGCGGACAGTTCTCTGCAAGAATCAGGCACCTCCTCATCATTATCACAATCATCTTCGGATTTGCCACTTTCTCTCCGATGATCCCGCATCAGTTCCAGGGGCTCGTTGAACATCTGGCAGAGGGACAGCGTATCGGCACCATCCTTTTCTCCGGGATAATAGGACTTGGCATCCTTACACTCCTGGCTGCTCTCTTTGGCCGCCACTTCTGCGGGTACCTCTGCCCAATCGGAGCAGTACAGGAGGCTGCCTACACCATCCCGACAAAGAAGATTCCCGTGCAACAGAAAGGCATCCTGAGTGCAATCAGGGGACTATTTCTTGTTGCCATGATTGGAGGGGCATTTCTCTTCGGGATCGAGCTCCTCGACTATTTCGGCTTCTCGGACTTCTTTAAGCTCACGCTCTCGGCAGGAACACTCGTCTTTATCGTAATTCTCCTCACTTCCATCCTGATCTACCGCCCGTTCTGCAGGATTGTCTGCCCGGTCGGGGCAATCCTCCAGATAGGAGCGTTTCCAGCTATATATAAGATCAGGCGGACAGACGCATGCATTGAGTGTGGAAAATGCGAGAGGGCATGCCCCACAAACGAGGCGAAAGCAGAAGATAGTAAATCTGAATGTTACCTCTGCCGCCGGTGTATCGAGGTCTGCCCAAAGGATGGGGCGCTTGTGTACGGACGAAAGAAGGTTTGAGATTTGATGCACAACACCGCATGCCCCGTTCTCCTGATCCATGGATGGAACAGCCATCCCGGGATCTGGAAAAAGATGATTGCCGGACTGGAGGCAGCCGGGATACCCGCATGGAATTTTGGCTATGTGGAGAACCCCGATCCGCATCCGGTCACCGTCGCAGAAGATCTCCATGATTTCATCGCTGATATGCGGAGGAAAAACCGGTACCAGGGTGAGATCGATATCATCACCCATTCAATGGGCACCCATATCACCCGCTTCCTCCTTGAAGTCCAGGATGGAAAGGAGAAGGCTGAAAGGGTGAGGCAGTTCATCGGGATCGGCCCCCCGAATAATGGATCGTCAATGGCAGAACTCTTCTGCGATCCTGTCTACGGGGAGGAGATGATCCGATTGCTCGAAGGCATCTTTGTCCCTGCCGGATATGATCCCGAAGACGACAGCCTTGTGCAGGAGGTCCGCCCCGGCAGTGTCACCATGGCTACATTGAAGTCTGCGGGGCTCAGGGATGATATCCGGTACCGGTGCATCCTCAGCAGGAATATCACCCATACAGAATCGTTTTTCCCAATACTCGGCGGCAGAACATGGATCTTTCAGGAGGATGGAACATGGGAAACGACATTTGACGGGGACGGTGTGATCCCACATTCAGACTCGTTGATGCCCGGAATCCAGCCGGAGATCATTCCTCTTGACAATTCGCTCTTTACAAACTGCCCGCACCAGTTTTGCCATGGCAATCTCCCGAAGAATCCGGAAGTGATCCAGTGTGCCATCGGATACCTGACCGGAAAAGAGAACGGAAACTGTTCTTTCTGATAAAACCACATACGCAAGACCACCCATACAGACCTTTTTTATACTACAACCAACTACAAACACCTGTTGAAAGGCATGAATTCCATGCCATTTACAGAGAGAGTGATCTCATGACAACAAAGAAGGAAGTAGAGGAGAAGGTTGCTGAGACTGCAACAGATCTGGAAGAGAAAGCCCAGAAAGAGTTTGAAGAGCTGAAGAAAGAAGCAGCAGCTGCCATGGAAGAGGCAGCAAAAAAACTTAAAAATGCCAGGAGCAAGATCGAAGGCGAGGATCTTGAAGCCCTTGTGAAGGATATGGAAAAGACCCTGCAGAGCCTCGTGCCAGAGAAGATGCCGGATACCGCTGAAGTGCAGGAGAAGGTTAAAGAAGTCATTCACGATGCGGAAGAGACGATCAGGACTGTTGCGGAAAAAGAAGCGGAAATGATGCAGGAGCGTGTTGAGACGGTCGAGAGTTTCGTTGCAGATCACCCTATCGCCTCGATCGCCATCGCAGCCGGTGCTGGGTTCATGGTCGGCCTGATCGCAGCAAAACTCAGGTAATCCTGTATGAAAGAGAACAAAAAGAAGAAAGCCGGTAAGAAAGGTACCTCCCGGGATCCCCTCTCCTGTGTCAGGAGGCACCCGATCCCTGCCCTCTTCTTTACATTCCTCGGCGGAATAGCAATTGGTGCCCTCATAGCATATAAAATCAGAAAGATCGGGGAATCAAAGGCGGATGAGGAGAAGAAGAAACAGGGAGGAATCGCACCACTTCTTATGACACTTGTCACCCCCTACATCCTCCGCCGAATCCTCCATTTGATAACCGGATGAATTATCAGGCGCCGGGAGGCGTCCCGGCTTTCCTCCAGCCTCCGGAGGGGATCCTTATTTGAAACTCCGCCCCTGCGCCGGCTGTTCCTGTTTCAACAATGGTGATCCCGGTGATCGAGAGGATCTCTGATACCAGGTAGAGACCGAATCCATGGCTCCTCCCAAATGCTGGCCTGAAGATTGATTCCTTCTTTTCATCAGGAACACCGGGACCGTCATCTGCCACGACAATCACAAGATCCCCGGAATCATCCATGGCCTTAAAGCGGAGAATGCTCCCGGAAGCTGCATGGAAAACGGCATTCTGGCAGAGGTTATGCACCACCTTGCCGAGCATCGGATCAGCCAGAATTTCAATATCCGCAATCTCGTTCTCAAGGCAGAGAGAAGAGCCTTTGAGGATATCCGGGGCTATTGCATCGACATATGATCCAAAATCCTGCCACGAAGGGATCTGTGCACCCATATCCTGGTAATCGCGGGTGAACTCAACCTTCCTCTGGATCGCACTCACCTGCTCTTCCAGCTTTCTTAAATAGCTCTTCACCTCATCTGATACCGGGAGATCCGAGGCGAGATAGAGATATCCGGCAGCAACCATAACATCATTGAGTATATCATGCCGGGTGATTGCCGTCAGGATATTCAGCTTCTTATTCGCAAGAGAGAGTGCATCCTGCACCTCTTTTCTCACGTTTATCTCCTGATCCTTCTCTGCATTTGCATCAAGGAGACGCTGGTATGTACGGGCATTCCTGATCGCAAGGCCAAGAACCGGAAGGAGGACGCGGGCAGTATTCCTGTACCCGTCAAGAAACTCAGGATGTGCGAAGTGATCGAGCCTGAACCAGAGCAGCACCTCACCTCCATAAGCAACCGGCAGAACAAGACCTGAGGATCCCTCTTCATATGGGATATCAGAATGTTCTATTACCGAGGGTGAGAAGAGAAGCCTGAAGAGGTGATCGATTCGTCTGATCACCGCCTGTTCCGTGGCTGCCGCCGCAATTTCCCTCAGGAGATCAAATGCCATCGTGTAATCTGCAACCTGCCCCTCAAGCCCTTTCAATTGCACCATTGTCCTTTCACTGAGGGCAACAGACTCAAGCGAGGCGAGTGTCTCCCTGAGCCGGGCTGAGAAGAGATCCAGATCAAGAGGGACAATTGAAAGAGGCACAGAGAGCCGATCCGCCAGCTCCCTTGCACCGGCATCGGCAGTGCCATCATCACGGGTCCTGAGATGGACAACGCGCCTGATTCCGGTATCAGGAAGAGGTTTTTGCTCACCTGGCGGGGATATCTGGCAGGGAAATGTCAAACGTTGCTTCCGTGCAAACCCCGAGAAGATCATATAGACGCCCGGGCCGGAGAGCGAACGGAGTTCATTTTTCGCCAGGAACATCTCCGGAGACCGGAGGTGGGCAGAGAAACCAATCTCAGGTATCGGGGAAGAGCAGCCGCAGCTCAGAACACAGATCTGATCAACTTCTTTTGAGAG
>NZ_JARVGN010000181.1 GCF_029762515.1 Methanocalculus sp.
CCGGGTTGATAGATATGCCAAGTTCTGGTATCTCGATTCTTGCAGAGGTTGACCTGGCGACACGGACAGAGAGATCGTCTGCTGTTCTGACATCAAACTCATATCGTACCGGACCGCGATCAGTGAGGATCAACGTATCCGTAAGACGAAAGCCGCACGCCTCACAGAGACCACACATCAGGAGAATATCGGAGAAGAAGGGGATATTCTCGGTCTGATAAATATATTCTATCTCTTCTCCACAGAGCGGGCAGGGGCCGGAGAGGGCCTGTTTCACCTAGTTGCCTCCACCGATCTTCTCCCGTGATATCTTCACTGATGTTGGCGTGATGACGACATAGCGCTGGTCGCCAATGCCGATGATATCGCCGTTCACGTCCCGTGCGACATCCTTTAAGTCCTTCATCACCCGCTCAAAGGTGATCTTGTCGAGCTTGAGCTTCTGGATGTCAATGATCACAATGTTGTTGTTGTACACCTCGTCTTTGACTCGTGGTGTATCCTTGAGGTCGTTAATTGTTGCAATCTTGACATACATCAGAGCAGGCTCCTCCCCTGCTGCTGCATCCTCATATGCAGCGAGGTCGAGGTCCATGTACTCCTCTTCCTTAGGGGTGGCACCCTTTCCGCCAATGATGGAATCAAGAAATCCCATGTAGAATCCTTTCTATTGGTAGTTATTAATTCTATCCTTATATTTCCAGGTTCCAGATCGCGTCGCCCACATAGTGGATATTCTTCGCAATCTTCCCCTTCTCCATTGCGCGAATCTCATCAGCGTCATAGAGTGCTATGACAACTGCAAGCGGTTTTCCATGGCGTTCCTCAACGATAAGCGCTGGTTCTCCCTTCCTGATGTCATTTGTCACTGAAATGACACCGGGGCGCATCACATCAGCCCCGTTTACCATGAATGAAACGGCTCCTGAATCAACAGTGATGCGGCGGGCAGTGAATGGCCGGAGATGCGCACCCCTCAATGTTGGAAATGCCCAGTTGTCACGGGAGATCAGGAGCGGTTTTTTATCGATTAGGAAAATGGAGAGATCTGCATCGGTCTCGGCACGTTCGATGGATGTGGTGTCAAAGAGTGATGCCTCTTCTCCAAGAGCTCTTTCGATCATCTGTTTGATCCCGGCAACCTGGCTCTTTTTAATTGCATGCCGCTTTCGAATCGTGATATCAGCCATGATGGATTCTCCTGTACTATCCACTCCCAGGGAACTAAAGGATTTCCAATGGGTGCGCTATCTTTAAGTCGAACCGGGGCGCATATATGGTTACTCTCCAGGGAGATGCAAAGGGATTTTTATGACCAAACGACCGCTTGATATTCTGGAACAGGTCTTAAACAGGGAACCGGTGTTCATCTCGCTGAAAGGCGGACGAGAAATCCGTGGAATACTTCAGGGATATGATGTTCATATGAACCTCGTTCTTGATCGTGCAGAAGAAGAGACGGAAGATGGCGTTGTCAAACTGGGAACGCTGATCGTCCGTGGTGACAATGTGATCTATATATCCCCTTCAATCGAATAATAAAGGTGATTTACCATGTCGAAAGGAACTCCATCGAAGGGTCTGCGCAACAAGCATTCCCATATTGTATGCAGGCGTTGTGGCCGGAATTCGTACCATGCACGCCATAAGATTTGTTCAGCATGTGGATTCGGACGGAGCGCCCGGATGCGCTCGTATGCCTGGACCAGCAAGAAACCATTGAGAGCAACACATTAAGGCTCGTACATCATGTGCGGCATTGTCGGCATTGTTGACACAGGGGGGGTATCGTTTCCCCTGTATTATGCCCTCTATGCCCTTCAGCATCGAGGGCAGGAGAGTGCCGGAATCAGCACATTTGATGCCGGAACACTCTTCAAACATAAGTCTCAGGGTCTTCTCTCAGAGGTCTTCAACCGTGATATTCTTGAAGAGCTTCCCGGATCGGTTGGGATCGGGCATGTCAGGTATCCGACAACCGGTGAGAACCGCCCGGAAAATACCCAGCCATTGAACTTTTCTCTCAAGGGGCATCACTTCTCTATTGTTCATAACGGCAATCTCGTCAATAATAACGAGCTTGTTGCAGAATATGAAGAACACGGTCATATATTTGCTACAACAACGGATTCCGAGGTGATTGCTGCAATCATCGCGCGTGAACTGACGCTCTCCGGATCCATGGAGGATGCCGTTGTCCTCTGCATGAGGAAACTGGAGGGATCCTATTCTGTTATCACTCTGCTTGATGACACCCTCTTTGCGTTCCGTGATCCACTGGGTATCAAGCCGCTCTGTATCGGGAAGACCGATAACGGGTACATGGTTGCATCCGAGAGTGTTGCACTGGACGCTCTGGGCGCAATATTCATCCGTGATCTCCGGCCCGGCGAACTGATCAAAATCGATAAAGGTGGTATCTCGTGCCGCCAGATCACCAAAACCAATCATACTGCATTCTGCCTCTTTGAGTACATCTATTTTGCACGATCCGATTCTGTGATCGACGGGGTCCTCGTCTATGATGTCAGGAGAAAGATTGGCGAGATGCTCCATCAGGAAGCGCCGGTTGACGCTGATATCATCTCGCCGGTACCAGATTCCGGGACTTCGCTTGCGGTTGGATACTCTGAGGCATCCGGCATTCCATTCAAGGAAGGTCTGATAAAGAACCGTTATATCGGGCGGACCTTCATTATGCCAACCCAGAAGCTGCGCGAGAATGCGGTGCGCATGAAACTGAACCCGGTACGTGGGCATATCAAAGGAAAATCGGTTGTGCTTGTCGATGATTCGATTGTCCGTGGCACAACGTCCCGGAGGATCATCGAACTGGTTCGGGAGTTTGGTGCCCGCGAGGTTCATTTCAGGGTGGGCTCACCGCCTGTTGCCGCCCCCTGTTACCTGGGGGTCGATCTACCGACGCGGAAGGAGCTGATCGCACATAACCGGGCAACTGATGAGGTCTGTTCCTGTATCTCCGCAGACTCGCTCCATCATATCTCGCTTGAGGCGCTGATTGCGGCAACAGGAATCGATGTGTCAGATTTCTGTACAGGATGCCTCACAGGATGTTATCCTGTCGCCATTCCTCACGAAAAATCAGAATGCCGCCATGTGGACTTTATCCATGGGTCATACCAGACACGGCTCGATTTCTGATCTTTTTTATATGAAAATGCATGGGAACACCCCTCATTTTCATCTTGTATGCCTGTTGCCCCAGATGGCATCATGAGCGTTTTTTTAATCGTTTTTGCCTATCGGAGAGGTCTGCCTCTCCAAAAAAATTCATTAAAACAGATAGCGAGGGATGGATTTGAACCATCGATCTACGGGTTATGAGCCCGTCGGGATCTCCTGACTACCCCACCTCGCTTCGGAGTATTAATATTCCAATTATTTCTTTAAATACCTTACCGAATTACTGCCAATGAAAGGGCCAAAAAGCGAATCAGTACCTGCTTCCGTGACACGCTCTTTTGCCGGATACAATCTCCCTTTCCCCAGCAGAAGTTGATGCGAACCATTATCTGAATGTATAGAGAAGAGATTGTATGGATGATGAACTGGAATACCTCCGGCAGAAACGCGCCCAGGAACGGCTCGCAGAGATCGAGCGGAAGGCATCGTTTCAGGGTGTTGTGCCGGTGAGTGAGATCACGTTCAATACCTTCCTCTCTGAAAACCGCTTTGCTGTTGTTGATTTCTGGGCAGAATGGTGCGGTCCATGCAGGCGTGTTGCACCGGTCATCGAAGCCCTATCCCATGAGATGTCGGGGCTTGTTGCATTTGCCAAATGCAATACCGATGAAGCCCCGCGTATTGCCAGGCAGTTCAATATCACGGCGATCCCGACTATCATCCTCTATGCAAACGGAAAGATGATCGACCGGGTCACCGGAGCAGTGCCAAAAGAGACCCTCCGTTCGGTGATCCTCCGGGCATTCGGACTGCCGCCGGGAGCAGAACCCGTCTGAGGGTCTGTCCGGTCTCTATGCCGGAAAAATCCCCCTCTTTTCCAGCAGGCGCTTATTCCCGCATCCACCCCGGGCTCCGTGAGATACTCTCTTCGACACTCCGCTGGGATGATCTCCGTTCTGTCCAGGAAATGTCGCTCTCTCCGGAATTGGCCGGTGCCGACCTGATCATCATTGCGCCAACCGCCGGTGGCAAGACCGAATCTGCCTTCCTGCCAGCGCTTGACGATCTTCTGAAGGCAGGTTCTCCGGCAGTAGGCATCCTCTATCTCTCTCCGCTCAGGGCACTAATTAACGATCAGCTTGATCGGATCACCAGGATGACGGCCCCCCTCGGCCTTGAGGTGCGGGCATGGCATGGTGATATCGGGCGATCGGATCGCACCTGGAAGGATGGTGAAGCCCCTCATATCCTTCTCACCACACCCGAATCACTCGAAATACTCCTT
>NZ_JARVGN010000182.1 GCF_029762515.1 Methanocalculus sp.
GTGATATCAACAACTCCGATTGCACCAATCGCATCTCCGTCCCTGTCGCGAAGAGGTGCAACCACGACGGGAACCCCTTTGTATATGCCGGTCTCCGGCCGTCTCTTGATCAGCTGATTTTTTGCAATCGCTTCCTCGAGAACCGGACCGGTATAGGTACGGTCAATGACCTTTCCCTCTTCAATCCTGATTCCTGGTTTGTCTGCCGATTTACCTGTAACCGGGAGTCTTGAGACGATCGTATGGATCGCCATTAAAACAGGCTCCAGATCATCGGAAGATGAATTGTGGGCAATGGTATACTGATGCATCATCCAACACTAAGAACCATACCTGCTCCATCTAAAAGAAGGTTTCCTTTCTACAGGCACAGAAGCTGGTAAGAAATCCCCGGGACGGATATTCATGGATTGTTGTCAGGATAACACGACCGGATCCAATCTCCTCTTCAATGAGGATTGGGTGTCCATCATGTGTGGTTGCAACAGGATCGCCATCGTACCCGTTACAATACCCGTCGCATTCGAATGCATCAAGGTCATAGCCTTCGAGGAGTAAGGCTGAATCAGTTTCTTTTCTGATTGTAATCTTCTGTGGCGCATATTCAAAATGGTATCCAACCGGAAACGGGAGCCAGTCATAACAGTCGGGGATATCGCCTCCCCCTCCAAAAACAAGGATCTCTCCGCCAGATTCAAGAAAACGCTTCATCCGGCTTTTTGTAGCCCTGAGGGCAGGGAGGACACGTGAATACTCCTTATTTGCAAAGCCTGTCGGAACGACAAGTGCTCCAAATGATCCCCTATAGAATGGGGCTGCAAGCAGTTGTGGTGTGACCAGCTCACAACAACCCACACAGTCGTCAATCAGCCTCTGAAACATGAGTTTATCCTCCCATATAACAGCCGGAGATCCATTCTTCATCCCTTGATCACCCCAAGTGGCAGGAATGTTGCAATGATTCTGGAGAGTCCTGCTTCATCGACGACGCGCACAACTTCATCGCTTGGTTTGTACATTGAGGGCGCTTCTTCAGCGATGGCATCGCCAGAAGGTGCCATGACAATAATCCCCTTCTTTTTGAGATCTGCTGCGACCTCGTTTCCACTGAGAGCATTTCTGGCAGCTTTCCTGCTGCTGACCCTTCCCGCTCCATGGCAGGTGCTCCCAAAGGTCTTCTGCATGGCAGTTTCTGTTCCTGCAAGCAGATAGGAGGCAGTCCCCATGCTTCCTGGTATAATTACCGGCTGGCCGGTTGCCTGATATTTCTCCGGCAACTCGGATCTTCCGGGGCCAAAAGCGCGTGTTGCCCCTTTCCTGTGGACACATACGCGCTGCTCTTCACCCAGGACTGTATGCACTTCCCATTTGGCAATGTTATGTGCAACATCATAGACAAGAGGCATCTCTTTGTAATCAATGCCAAATGTGCCCTCAAAGAGCAGACGGAGTTCATGAGTGATGATCTGGCGGTTTGCCCAGGCATAATTGGCAGCTGCTGCCATGGCACCGAAGTAATCCTGCCCTTCCCGGGAGGTCAGGGGGGCACAGGCGAGTTGCCTGTCGGGGAGCCTGATCCCATATTTTTTCGATGCCTTCTCCATTGTCCTGATATGATCGGTGCATACCTGGTGTCCAAGCCCGCGTGATCCGCAATGAATCATGCAACAGATGGTGCCTTCAGTGATGCCAAAAGCCTGCGCCGTCTTAACATCCTGTATGCTGGAAACAACCTGGAGTTCAAGGAAATGGTTCCCCGATCCAAGCGTTCCGCATTGGGGAATACCCCGTGTACGGGCCTTCTCACTCACCAGATCGGGGTTGGCTTCTCTCATACACCCATTCTCCTCGCAGAGAAGTGCATCATCGGGAAGCCCGAGCCCTTCATTGATGACAAAAGTTGATCCCCCACTGAGAAGCTCATCCAGTTTGGATCCCGAGAACCTGAGAGATCCTTTTGATCCGACACCGGTTGGAACCTTCTTATAGAGTTTGGAGATGATGGATCGTCTATCCTCAAGATCGTCCAGGGTGAGCGGTGTTGTTATCAGCCTGACACCACAGTTGATATCAAAACCAACACCGCCGGGTGAAACAATCCCCTCACTTTCAGAGAAAGCAGCCACACCGCCGATAGGGAACCCGTATCCCCAGTGAATATCGGGCATACCAAATGAATGTCTGATGATTCCGGGTAGTGTGGCAACATTGGCAAGCTGGCGTGCTGCACCTTCCTCCAGTGTTCTGCCAAGAGCTTCCGAGAGAAAAAGCCGACCTGATACACGCATATCGGGAACGTATCCAACGGGTATCTCCCATTCATGCACACCTGCTTGTTGAATCCCGTTCAGCATCGCAGATCACCTCATATGTCAAAGATAATCTCAGCACAGATCATCGTATCAATCTTCCTGATGAAGAGATCCGAGTATGAGATACCCTTGATTTCCCGTCCTCCTCCATGCCTTTCAGGGTCAAATGTCTCTCCACGGATAGTAGCAGACAGCCCGCCCTCGATAAAAACCACTTCTGTTTCACAGACAACAAACGATTCAACTTCAGAGACGAAGAGGAGTTCGGATAAAAACTCCCATAAGAGATCCTCAATGGTATCCGCGGAAACCTGAAGTCCCCTCTCTCTTTCTATCCTGCAATCTCCTGAATAGAGGGTACTGAAGAGTGCAGAAGAGGCAGTTCTGAAGAGTTCTTCATAACTCTCTGCTCTGATGCGTATTTTAACATCAGCTGTATGTTCAAGCTCTTCAAAACTCATCTGATTGTCCGTAGCTGAAATAACGGGGAACCATCTGCATGGTGATCGACTGGATCCATTTCACCTGGTACCGTGAGACATAGAGTGTGTAATCTCCGACAGCTATTGGTATGTCCGACGATTTTGGATTTTTTATAGATGTTGGGAGGAGAATCGGACCTCCACAGGATGTACACACCCGAAAGTCACATCCTCGTTCATTTATATAAGCGCGAACATCATCATCAACGGTGATCTCCGGCGTTTCAGGGATCTCTCCAAATGGTCTCCTCATGTATCTGATTAATGGGAAGGGGTTGATTAAAATAGTTCTGTTAGAGCCAGAGTTTTTCTTGAAAAAGAGTGTTCAGGTTGTTGCAACAACACGGGTCATGAGATCAAGATACTGTTCTTTAACCTCATAGATGCTGGTTGTTCCCTCGACATTCCGCCGAACATGAAGAATTCCTATACGGGAAGCAATGGTCCCGACCATGGATGCTACTGCTTTGATGCTGATACTGAACCTCTCATTCAATCGTGAATGGATCTCAGAGATGGTAAGTGAACGTATGCGTATGAACATTGAGAGCAGTTCTTTGCGAATGCCCGATCTGTCTCTTGAGAGATACGCCTTCAGGCGTGCTTCGATCTCCTTTTTAATCTCCCCCGCTGAGAGCATACACTGTATACTTCACTCTTCCTATATATTTGTATCGCTTTTATCCTGTAAAAAAATTGACTATTAAGGAAAAAGAGTCGATTGAAATCTCTTTTCTATCAATGAATACAGAATAGATCAGTGTTAATATAATGATGGTGTCTGTGTGTTCGGTTATATGCAGAAATGATATCTCTGTCCAATTTTTGTTCCATACGACATAATTTATATATGATTTGTATTCATCATAATCTGTTCCTTTAGGAGTTCATCTTCTGAACAAAACATTCTTCGAAGACAAAGAATACATTAGTTTTACCTATCTATTCGGGAAGTGGATGGAGTGTTGGATCATCGCTGTTCAATCTGTGGAGAGAAGGCAGTTGGGTGCCAGGTATATGGCTGCTGCGGATCATATGTCTGCCTTCTGCATGCGGATGCACATCTCCAGAGCCTCAAGCCTGGAGAAAGGAAGGAATGGGGAGCCTGTTATTACCTCAGGTTTTCAGAATCAAAAGAAGATGAATGAGTGTTTTTCTTCAGATCAGTTCACAAGCCTCCTTTTCATCAGGTTAAGCCCGATAATAAAAAATAACAGGGCAACCAGAAGCACCCAGACGATGTTGTAGAGGAGCATCGGGGAGAACTCTGCCATCGTTATCGCCCTGTTGACATTGACAATATTTGCAAGCGGCAGAAAGCCAAATGCAAAGTACTGGAGCGTCTGCGGAAGGATGCTTATCGGGAAAAATGTGCCTGAAAAGAGGAACATCGGGGTGATGAAGAGGAATGCCGGGTAATTGAGTGCGTCAATCCCCGGAGTGACTGCTGTGAAGCAGATCCCAATGGCTGAAAATAAAAATCCGGCAGGGAATGCAAAAGGAATCAGCAGGAGCGATGTCGGCATATCGATCACCCCGAAGAGGAAGAGTACCGGAATCATCAGGGCCGCATAAATTGTTCCCCGTGTTGCTCCCCAGAGGATCTCCCC
>NZ_JARVGN010000183.1 GCF_029762515.1 Methanocalculus sp.
TCACGATCCCCGATCCTGATGCGATATGGACGAGTGCGCCCTGGATCGCTGTTCCATCACGGGCAATCTCTATATCTCCCTCCTCTTCGGGAAGGGCAGTCGCCTGGGTCAGGTTAACAGATAATCGTCCATTATACTCATCAACAATAGCATAGAAGAAGTTATAGACGGTATTCTCCTGAAGTTTTTCCACACCCTCATTCTTCCAGAGGATGAACTTCAGAACACCAGTCTCATCACCGACAAGACCAGTCTGGAGCATCCTTTCGCTCCGGCTTTCCCACTCCTGGACGAGTTTAACCCGTATGGAGGCTATCCCGGGTGAGAGATCGGCGACCGTTGTTTGTGGAGGGGGTGGAAAGAAACGATCCTCAATCGGGGTGATCAGTGCACCTTCCCCCATAGATATCCGGGATGCGCCGCGGAATGAACCTTTTGAGGCTCCCTCGATCGCATAGCACATTCCCTTTTCAGGAGGCAAAATACCGGCATTTGCCCAGAGGGTAAAGGCATATGCACCTTCAGTTGTTGCGATGATCCCCTGTGCGGCAATTGCATCCGAGACAGACGATTCAACAGAGATGATCTTCCCCTCTATCCGGGGGAGTGCCTCCTCCATTGCACCGGGAGCCGTTGACTGGACTTCGATATCACCATCTTCAAGCGGAGAGCAGGAAGCGGGATCGATGGTTACCGAGAGGCGGCCGTTATACTCCTCTACTGCTGCATAACGGAGAGAGTACACCTGATCGATTGCAAGCTGCTGGTCAGATCCCCCTTTCCAGACGAGGAATTTCACCGTTCCGGTCTCATCCCCAATAAGCCCGGTCTGCTGCATCCGGTCATGCCTGACCTCCCAGTTCTGGATAACTTTCCCCTTTATCGAGGCAATACCAGGAGAGAGGTCAGCGATGCTGGTGAAAACAGGAGTCAGCGTGCGGTCTTCGTTGATCGGAGTGACGGTTGTACCTGAGTGGATCTTGAGGTTCGCAAGACCACGGAACTCGTCGACGACAGCAGACTCCAGCCTGTACCATTCACCGGCCTTCAGAAGTGCCGGGGCACCTTTTGCAAAGATAACAAACCCGATTGCACCGGATTCATCTGCAATAATTCCTTTCTGGGCAACAGCAGGGGAAGGCGGATCGGTGACCGAGACAACCTTTCCTTCGATGGTGACCCATTCCCCGGGAGAAAGGTCGGCAATCCGCGTCATATCCGAAGATGAAGAGGTCTGGGGTTTTGGGATCTGTTTACCATGTTCCTTCAGGATATCCTGGAGGATTGTCCGTTCAGCTTCAGCCGGCGGCACCCCGAACTCGGATACAAGGCGGTTAATCTTTGCTTCAATACGCTCTGAATCCGGAACAATGTCCTGTGCTTTCAGTTTTTGGGAGATTCTAGCTATTATCTCTTGGGTATCCATAATGATCTCCAACAATGCATCTGTATGCAGGGGTTATAATAGATCTGACCGGGGGGTGAAAGTGTCAGGGGACACAAAGATAAATAGGTCACAGATCAATAATTTTCTCTATGTCGATCACCCTCGATTCAACGATAATGGAACTCGTTAAAGAGAAACCGGAATCCGCAGGCATCCTCCAGAGCTTTGGCATGGGGTGCCTCGGGTGCGCCATTGCACACAACGAGACCGTCCGCGAAGCCGCAATGGTGCATGGTATCCCGCTGGAGGAGCTCGCTTCAGCACTTGGGATCGCAGTAGAGTAAGTTATTTTCTCTTTGAGACGGCCTTCAGTTCACTCAGGGCCGCCTCAGGATTTCTTTTCAGATGCCGGACAACCTCCGGCTCATGGTTTAATGTGCATTCCGTGCAGGCCCATACCCTGCCGCCCGATGAACTCTGCACCCAGCTGCCAAGAGATTCATCACCGCAGGGGTACAGGGGGCAGTAACAGAGATCGCACCGCTGCCCCTTGAAATGGCAGGGATAGTACGGGCAGTTCACAGGCGACCATTCAACCCATCCCCCGCCATTGAACCGGCTGTAGATGATAAATGCAGGCTTATCAGAGAGGACTCTCCCTTCATACCGATCAAGTGCCACTGCCACCCCATGCCGGACAGCGCTCATGATCCGGCTGCCTGCTTCAGAGACGGGACCTGAGTACTTGTGTTTCACCTCACCCTCCGATGCAACAATGATCGCATCCGATGTTGTACCGGTATAGGAGCGATCCCGATCCCGGAGCGCCTGCACCTTCGCCTCGGTGGCGGTGATGAACGCCCCGGCGAGGGCGGATCCGGAGAACCCTTCGGTACTTGTGATGATGATATTGATGGTGCCGGGCCCCTCCGGTGTCGGGTGGGTCGTTCCGGCGGTGATGAAGAGGGTCAGAAAATCATATCGGAGCACCACCAGATGCTGCATCGGGACTGCCGTCATCAGACCGAAGAAAGAGTTACCAAGACCAAGTGAGGCGGCAACCAGGCCAAGCGTCCGCTCCGGCTCAGGCGCATCATAGCCAAACGGCACCGTATGGTTCAGGAGGGTTGTAACCCTGCCGGATCCGCCACCGACCCCTGAGCTGAGGGCATTAAAATCCCCCCGTATCACCAGAGTGCTCTCACGGAGATAATATCTCATCCAATATCGTAGTGGGCCCGATCTTTAAGTTCCTGCTGTTTTGCAGCATTCCAACCGGTGACATCGGAGAGGTATCCTGTGATCCGCGAGATCTGGGAGACATCATGTGATCCGCACTCGGGACAGACCGGAGCACCACAGAGCGGGCAGTATTCAAGGGACTCAACGATATCGTGCGGGCAGTGGCAGTGATCTACCGGGCACATCAGCTGGAGATTCGTCTCGCCACAGGCCGGGCACGGCTCCTCATCCACGATATGATGGCAGGTATGGCATTTGTACTTCCGCTCATCCGCCGGGATGTCATCAAGGCTGGAATACCGCTCGATCGCCTTCTTCTGTTCGTCACTCAGGTGCATGCGGAGTATTAGGGAGAAGGTGGATAAAAGGATGCGGGTTGATGCAAAAAAAAAGATCTGGTGAAAGGATTCAGCCATCAGAAGACCGTATCAATCATGCAAAACCCCGGGTTGTGCAAATGACCGGTTTGGCGAGACTGATGTATAGGGTATCCCATAGAACCTTGTGTAAAACTGATGTGCTTCATCTTCAATATCAAATTGGCAGCGATCGGGATGGAGAATATTTGCAATCGTCATCAGACCAAGAATCCAGCGAGGACTTCCAAAGTCCCACGTAGGGTGCATCGAATAGATATTCCCCTCTCTGACAGCCGGAACATCAATAGTATGTTCCATACAATAACGGGAGGTATCACTCACCGAAGACGAGATAAAACCTGAAGTGAAGATAAACTCGGGATTCAACCCCATCATCTCCTCACGGGAGATATTGATGCCGGGTTTTCCCTCCTTTCCTATCGCTTTATTGACATATTCGCCTCCGGCAGCCTCAACGAGCCTACCCTCAAACCGGCCAGGATTAATGGCAAAGAGTGGATGGCCCATGGCATAATATACGCGTGGTTTGGGGGCGGATTCAACCTTGCTTCGGACGCTTTCATATCGTGTTCGAATATACGCAGACAGTTCCTGGCCTTCCTCAATCATACCAGAACGGGTGGCAAGATCCATAATGAGGTCATCATATGCTTCAATATTGTTCATCCTGTCATGAAGTTCTTTCTTCAGCATCCCGCTTTGAAGCACCTCAGCCCAGATTCTGGCGAGTGTGTCATTATCCTGAACCTGAAGGCAATGGAGGATAGCCCATATCATCTCAAGCCCTCTCGTTATCCGGTACCCTCCCATCATACCAGACTCTGAGAAGCTCTCCCTATGGATGATCCCCCTGACAGGGAGATGATACCCGCACGTGCATTGCTTCTTTACATTCCCAGTTATATGCGATCCCATCGGCCCATAAAATTCCCGCTCGATACACGGGCTGAAACATTCAGGGCAATATGTTGTCAGATAGTCAGTACCTGGTGAATTGAAGAGATAAACCCAGGAGAGCATGAGTTTTAGACGCTCACATAATGCCTCACTATCATAGATTGTCGGTTCAAGAACGAGATCAGCATCCCCAAAAGGCACAAAACGCATTATCTGAAGGGGAATATCCCGTGAGATAGCCGCAATCCTTGAGGCGGCGCCTGTCACCTCATCCTCTCCGCCATTCATATGCACCAGAGAAACCTCGACATGCACGCCACCTTCATGGAGCATACGGATCGTTCGATAGACGGGATCCGCACTCTTCGCCCCGCAGGAACGATACCGTTCAGCACTCACACCCTTCAATCCGATATTGACAAAATCAACATGAGGGAGAAGTGCAGCTGCCGAGGATTCGGTCATATATCCATTTGTCGAGCATCCAATCAGAAGC
>NZ_JARVGN010000184.1 GCF_029762515.1 Methanocalculus sp.
TGCACACCCTTTTCAATACCCTCACTGGCAAGGTTTGCAACCCCGGTCTGAGTGGGGACAAAGAGGAGATCAGACGTATGGTCGGTGAGGACACGGTTGATCTCCTCAGGCATGCTGCGGTCAAAGCTCCTGAGGCCGGCCTCAACATGCGCAACCGGGATATGGAGCTTGGCTGCGGCCAGTGCACCGGCGAGGGTAGAGTTGGTGTCACCATAGACGAGGACCATATCCGGGATCTCCTTTAGCAGCACCTCTTCAATCGCAGTAAGCATCCGGCCGGTCTGTACCCCATGGGAGCCGGATCCGATCCCAAGATGGTAGTCGGGTGTTGGAATAGATAGTTCCTCAAAGAAGATGCCGGACATATTCTCATCATAATGCTGGCCGGTATGCACCAGGATCTCCTGATGATCCTTTCGGAGTGCACGTGAGACCGGGGCACACTTGATGAACTGGGGGCGGGCGCCGACGATTGAGACGATCTTCACCTCTTCATCTCCTCCATAACCCCTTCACAGATCCGGAGATTCAGGAGCCCCTGTTCCGGTGTCACCTCAAATGGTTTGCCATCCCGGGCTGCCCGGACAAATGCCTGGAGCTCCACCTTCAGTGGCTCAACCTTGTTGACGAGCACCTTCTCGATGATATTCTCCTGCCTATACAGACCATTGGTCTGATCATAGGTCTCGGGTTTGCGGTACACAAAGATCTCCTGGGTCATGAAGTCGCCCTCGATTGTACGATCCTCTTCCTCAATGTATATCGACCGGATCTTCTTTGCGGATTTCCGGGAGGCAGAGAGATAGAAGGAGGTGGTATCAACTGATCCGAGGACGAGGGCGATATCGCCGTTCCCCCGTGCCGAGAAGGAATACTCCTGATCCGGGAAGAAGGCGTTGAAGAGGATGTCAATATCATGGATCATCAGATCCTCAACAATTGAGGCATCAGTGATCCGGCCGGATGCCGGGTTGTGCCGGTGGAAGGCGACATACTGGGGGGCTGTTGCAATCCTTCTGATCTCAGGGACGATCGGGTTGAACCGCTCGATATGCCCAACACCTACCACAACATCCTCAGGAATCTCCTGTATCAGCTGCTCAGCTTCTGCTGTGGTTCCGCAGATCGGTTTTTCAATCAGGGTATGCACGCCGGATGCAATCACCTGTTTAGCGGTCTCGAAGTGGAACCGGGTGGGGACAGCGAGCGAGACGAGATCGACCTTCCTGAGCAGCTCCTCAATCGAAGAACAGACCTCGGCTCCCGTCTGGGCGGCGACCGCCTCAGCACTCTTTGTATCAAGGTCGAAGACGTAGGTTGCCCCGACTTCCTTCAGTTCACTATAGACCCGGACATGGTTTCTTCCCATGACCCCACAGCCGATGACCCCAGCATCTATCATAGCATCTTCTCCTTTATTCTGAAGCCTTATTTAAAGTCTGTTCAATGAATACACAATATATTGCCGCTCTGTTGCACCGACACCGGGATGGACAGGAAACGAGAGGACTGTTTCTGCGAGTTCATCTGCAACCGGGCATGCAATCCCACCATCAGCTCCAATCGATGCAAAGACCGGCTGCCGGTGGAGCGGCACTGGGTAGTGGATGGCAGATCCGATCCCCTGTTCCTTCAGGTATACAATTAGTTCCTCACGGGAGAGCGGGGCATCCTCTGTCACCAGGACTACATACTGATGCCAGACATGGGATCTGTCCGGAGCAACAACAGGGGTGATGATCCCGGGCACCCTGATATGCTCGTTGAAGAATGTTGCATTCTCCTGCCGTGCTCGAATAAATTCATTCAGTTTTGAGAGCTGCACCCGCCCGATGGCAGCAGCGATATCGGTCATCCGGTAGTTGTACCCGATTTCGGTATGGATGTACTTCTCGGACTGCCCGTGGTTGATGATCCGCCGGAGCCGGTCATTCAGATCAGCTGAGTTGGTTGTCACCATCCCCCCTTCGCCGGTTGCCATATTCTTGGTGGCATAGAATGAGAAGCAGGCGAGATCCCCAATTGATCCGACCTTCGCTCCGTTGATCATCGCTCCATGGGCCTGGGCAGCATCTTCTATGAAGAGAAGTCCCCGGTCTGAACAGATCTCTCTCAGCAGAAACGCATCGCAGGGCTGGCCATAGAGGTGGACGCCGATCACCGCTTTTGTCTTTTTTGTGATCCGATCACAAACTGAATCCGGATCGATACAGCAGGTATCCCGCAGAACATCGGCAAAAACCGGTTTTGCCCCGGTCATCGCAACAGATGAAGCTGTTGCAAAGAAGGAAAATGCTGGGACAATCACCTCATCGCCGGGACCCACTCCCGCTGCAAGAAGAGCTGCATGGAGGGCGGCGGTCCCGTTGTTCACGGCAACGGCATGCCCCGCCCCGCAGTATGCGGCAAACTCATCTTCAAATGATCTGGTAAACGGGCCTTCGGCGATGATGCCGGAGGAAAGGACAGCAGTAATGGCTTCAGCCTCTTCAGGGCCAAGGAATGGACGGGCGATTGGGATCTGCATGGTGAGATGAGCTCCGTAGTAATTCTTCTCTGAAAATGTTACATATTTATTGAAAGGTCTTCTGGATTGACTTATGAATTCGAAGAGAGTTCGAAGAGAGGGGGATTTTATAATGTCCTGTACACACACCCATCCCTCACCTCATCATCCCCCCGGAGCATGCCGGTCACATCCACCACAATCGGCTTCCCATTGCAGATCCCGCAGACCGTCTCCAGTGTCAGCTCAGAAAAGACTGCGTGCGGGGCATTGATCACGATGCAGTCAACCGGTTCGCCGATCTCTCCAAGCGATGCCACAGGCAGCGCCCCGAAGTGCTCGATCTCCGCCGCCCCCAGAAGCGGATCATATCCATAAACATCCACCTCGAATTCCTTCAGCTCCCGGATCATCTCTTCAACCGGGCTCTCCCGGGTGTCGGGGACATTCTCCTTGTAGGTGAGGCCGAGGATGAGGACTTTGGATCCCTTGATCACCTTGCCGGCACGGTTCAGCTCTTTGATCGCTAATTGGGCGACGTGCCGGGGCATCGCGTCGTTGATTGCCCGGCCGGCCAGGATCACCTGCGGGTGGTACCCGAGCTCCTCGGCCTTCATCACCAGGTAGTAGGGGTCGACGGGGATGCAGTGGCCGCCGACGAGGCCGGGCCGGTAGTTGTGGAAGTTCCATTTGGTGCCGGCCGCCTCGAGGACTGCACGGGTGTCGATGCCCATCCGGCCGAAGATGATCGAGAGCTCGTTCATGAGGGCGATATTCAGATCCCGCTGGACATTCTCGATAACCTTCGCTGCTTCTGCGGTCCGGATGTCGGGTGCGAGATGGACGGTAGTAATCATACCATAGAGGGCGGCAAGCCGGGCCGCGGTCGCCTCGTCCATGCCGGCGACGACTTTTGTGATCTTCTCGAGCGTGTGCTCGTCGTCGCCCGGGTTGATCCGTTCAGGCGAGTAGCCAACAAAGAAGTCGCGGCCGCAGACCTGCCCTGATACCCGCTCAAGCACCGGGACGAAGACCTCCTCGGTGAGGCCCGGATAGACGGTCGATTCAAGGACAATGATCGCACCCTGTTTCATCTGCTTCCCCACCGTCTCCCCGGCGGAGACGACATAGGAGAGATCGGGATCTTTTGCCTTTGTGACGGGGGTCGGGACTGCGATGATCACAACATCCGCCTCCCGGATCCGGGCCGGATCAGTCGTCGCCTCGATCCTGTTCCCGGAGGTATCATTGATTGCTGCGATCTTCTTTGCATCGACATCATAGCCGATTGTCCGGATCTTATCGGCAAATGCGCAGGCGAGCGGGTAGCCGACATACCCGAGGCCGACGACGCAGATGGTTGTGTGGGGGGGATCCTGGCTCTTCATTCCTGAATTTAACACCTCTAAAGTAATGGTTGGTATACAAGACTTTAAGGGCTTTGATCCGGATGTGGCATTTTATAGAGCCCATCAAAGCAGGAGGAGTGTTGTTTTGATGGCCTCATTTTGAGCTCCTGGATGATCAGAAGGTTATTCCTCAAAGAAGGCAAGAATAGATCATCCTAAAAGTTGTACCATCTAAATTGTCGGTAATAGATCGTTGTTGAAGTCAGCGGTCTGGATCGAGGTTATCTGGCTTCAGGGTGATCACATATGGAATTTAAAATAACTCTTGAGCAGGATGAAGACGGGTGGTATATCGTCACAGTTCCTGCGCTTCCTGGATGCATCTCGCAGGGAAAGACGGAAGAAGAGGCAAAGAAAAATATCGCCGAAGCAATTGAACTTCATCTGAGTGCGCTTGCACGTGATGGTATTCCATTGTATCAGAAGCAGGGAGCAAAAGAAACGTTTGTAGCCATAAATCTATGAATATCAAGCTTCC
>NZ_JARVGN010000185.1 GCF_029762515.1 Methanocalculus sp.
CTATCGATATCTGGAGTGCCGGGTGTGCGATGGGGCCGGAGCCCTACACCATCGCCATTCTTCTGAAACAGAATATGGAAGAGGCGGCCTTTCAGAATGTCAGGATTCTTGCAAGCGACATCGATCACTCAGACACCTATGGGACAATACTCAAAAAAGGCAGTTATCCCTTTGAAGAACTGGAAAGGATACCACAAGAGTACTTCACCAGGAGTTTTACCCCCGATCCTGACAAAAAAGGACATTTTATCGTGGATGATGAGCTCAGGAGCAGGGTCAGCTTCAAAAGGCATGATCTCCTTACTTTGAACCCTCCCGGCAGTGATTTCTCTCTTATCAGCTGTAAGAATGTCCTCCTCCACTTCACAGAAGAAGAGAGGATCAAGGTCATCAGGATGTTTCATGAGACCCTGGTTGACGGCGGCTTCTTCCTCACCGAACAGACGCAGAAGATGCCGTCCGGGGTTGCAGATCTCTTCGAACAGGTCGTCCCTCATGCCCAGGTCTTCAGAAAGCTACCCACCCCCTCCCATTCATGACATGGAGTTGATGAAGTGATGTATGACAGAGCTTGCATCAAGAGGAAACCAGGGATTTGGGCTTCTCCACCCTGATAAATTCAAGGTAAATTTATGAAGATCATCAACCTGACTGAAGAGAGCGATATCTACACCTCGAATGTCTATCTTGTCACCGGCGACTGGAAGACGCTGGATGATAAGAATACGCTGGTTGATGTTGGGCGGGATCCAAAGATTATCGAGAAGATTACCAGATCATCTGCCGGTGTAGGGAAGCGGAAGCTTGACCAGGTGATACTCACGCACGATCACTATGATCATGCATCGCTAACCCACGAGATCAAGAAGCTATTCTCCCCGACGATCTATGCCTTCTCGAATTCAAAGGGCTGTGTCGATATCATCCTCAGAGGAAAAGAGATCATTCGTGTCGGCGATCGCTTCTTTGAGGTGATCCACACACCCGGACACACCGGGGACTCAATATGCCTCTTCTGCGAGGAGGACGGAGTCCTCTTTGTTGGGGATACCATTCCGGTCCATGGTGGGCCGGGTTGTAGGTACGATGAGAGATTTATCCATGCCCTCTTCTATATTGCCACAAAAGATGTGAGGGCGATCTACTATGGACATGGCAGGCCGACATTTGGAAGATGCAACGCAATCATCGAGAACTCGATTAAGAGTCTCAGAGAAAGCAGAAAGACCCCGATAAACCTGCTGAAGAAGGAGGATACAGGGTAGTTTCGCAAGCATCCATAACAGACTCTCCTCAATCAATGGTGCAAACCCCGGTTTTATCATCCCTCCCATCAAATATTTAGTGGACCAAAGCATGGCATTCACCTACTTCTTTCGGGATCTCCAGACGCTCCAGATGATCATCGATCATATGCTCCCCTCCATCCGTGGGAGGACGCATATCAATGTCTGGAGTGCCGGGTGTGCGATGGGGCAGGAGCCCTACACAATTGCCCTTCTCCTGAAAGAGCATATGGGGGCGATGATCTTTCGGAATGTCAGGATACTTGCTAGCGACATCGATCATTCAGACCTCTTTGGAGATATAATCGGAAAGGGCAGCTATCCCTATGTGGAATTAAAAAGGATTCCGGAAGAGTTCTTTACAAAGAATTTTACTCCTGATCCGGATAAAGACGGAAATTTCATCATAGCTGAGGATGTCCGGAACCGGGTTACCTTTAAACGGCATGATCTCCTCACCTGTAATCCTCCCGGCAATAATTTCTCACTGATCAGCTGCAAGAATGTCCTCCTCCATTTCACAGAAGAGCAGAGGATCAAGGTGATCAGGATGTTCCATGACACACTGGTTGACGGCGGCTTCTTCCTTACAGAACAGACCCAGAAGATGCCTCCCGAGGTTGCAGGTCTCTTTGAGCAGGTCGTCCCAAATGCCCAGGTCTTCAGAAAGCTACCAGCAAATTCACGTTCCTGAAGTGGAGTCGATACATTGATTCTCTACAGAACCTACATGGAGTGCCGCTTGGGAGATGAGGAGCCACTGCCCAGGTAAAAACGAGGTGTTTCAATGAAGATCATCAACCTGACAGAAGACAGCCAGATCTACACCTCAAATGTCTATCTGATCACCGGCACCTGGAATGCTCTTGATGATCAGAATACGCTGGTTGATGTCGGCCGGGATCCATCAATCATTGAAAAGATACAGAATGCACGGACCGGTGTAGGGAAGCGAAAATTGGATCAGGTCATTCTTACGCATTCGCACTATGATCATGCTTCCCTTTCAGAACAGATAAAAGAGAGCTTCTCACCTCGCATCTATGCATTCTCAAATTCCCAAAAATATGTTGATACCATCCTCAGTGGAGGGGAGAGCCTGCGTATCGGGGATCGTTTATTTGAAGTGATCCATACACCCGGCCACACACAGGATTCAATCTGTCTCTACTGCGATGAGGACGGAGTGCTCTTTGTAGGAGACACCCCGGTGATCATTCGTGTGCCCGGTTCCACCTATGATGAGAAATTTGTTCAGGCTTTGCTTTCTATTGCCGAGAGAGATGTGAGGGCGATCTATTTCGGGCATGGGAGGCCGATGCTTGAGAACTGCAATGCCGTGATACGGAACTCTATTATGAACATGAAGAAGAGCAGGGCTGTCTCCATACATCTATGAAAACGGAGAATGAAAAGAAAGCATGATTATCGGCATCCTCGCAGATACCCACGACAGACTGTTATGGCGTTTGCCATCTAACCATCAGTACTCCCGACCTCTTTTAAATACCTCAATAACCCTCACTGAAGTAGCATCCACAGCATAAATAATACGATACTCACCAACCCGTAAACGGTATTTTTTTGGATCGGAATCAGTAAGAACTTTTATATCAAGGCCGGAACGTGGAGTAAATGGATCCGCTGATAAATGGGTGAGTGAATGGCGTATTCGGTTGCGGGTATCCTCACAGAGCGTGTAAAATTGTTTTTCAAAGGTTCGTGAAACCAAAACCGGGTATATCACAGTGCATCAAGAGGAAGGAACTCTTCTGTTTCTAATATCGTATTCCAGCGTTCATTCAGATTCTTCCAGTTCACTTCACTGAGCAACTTCCGTATGATGGTATCATAACTCTCCCCTTCTTTGCCAGCGCTCCGAAGCATTTCTTTTGTATCGGAAGATACTGATATGGTCGTTATGGATCCCATAATAAATGTATATTATCCTCTCAGGCATAAGAGGCTTCCTTCACGATCTCAACATAGAGGAGGCCCAGGGCTTTAGATTATGGCCTTGATGAGCCAAAGATCGAGACTTCAGAAAACTGGTTTACCATCACCTTCACGCGAACAAGTATAGAAACAAATAAAAAAACAGAGTCACAGCCAGAGTCACAGCCAGAGTCGTTGTCAATGCGCATTTTGCATCACCTTGAAAGTGAACCCCTGGCAAAATCTGAACTATCCAGAGAACTTGGACAGGCAGAAATCTCCGGCCAACTGAACCATATCATACGTGTATTGCTCAGGGAAGAAATGATTGAATATACCATTCCAGAGAAACCACGAAGCTGACTCCAGAAATATCGCCTGACAGGGAAAGGCAGGGTTTTCCTGAAGAAGGGAGCATCGGAGTGAGTAGCAGGACAGAGAACCGGGATGTTTGCCTCACATGAGCGATCTTGTCAAAAAGAGATACAGGTATTATACATCAGATGCAAAACACGTCTAAATGATTATCGGCATCCTCGCAGACACCCACGACAATCGCCCCGCCATCCGGGAGGCGATCAATCAATTTGTCTCACAGGATACCGGACTTGTCCTCCATGCAGGAGATATCACAGACACCCGGTCACTTGGGATCTTCTGTGATCTTCCCTGTGAGATGATCGGAGTCTTTGGAAACTGTGACCGTCAACAGAAGCAGCTCCGGGATGAAGGCAGGAGATGCGGCACAATACAGGTGGAAAGCCGCTTTGCAGATCTCCTGGTTGATGGGCTCAGGATCGGGATGGTGCATGGGGATGATCCCGGATCTGTACTGGCACTTGCTGAGGCGGCTGTATTTGACGTCATCATCTCCGGACATACCCATCGCCCGGCAATCAGGAAGTCAGGAGAGAGTATCCTGATCAATCCGGGCGAAGCCTGCGGTGAGCGGTACGGGAAGGCAACGATCGCGATCCTTGATACAGATACTTTGGAAGCAGAGATCCTTACGCTCACTTTTTGATGTTCGGAAGGGCACCATATGAGCAGCATACACTCAAACAGATACAAAAGTGATACAATTGAGCATACAAGCAATCTTTGAATGGTTTAAGAGAAAGATCTCCGGTGGGGAGAAGAAA
>NZ_JARVGN010000186.1 GCF_029762515.1 Methanocalculus sp.
CCCATCTTTGGCAAGGTGCGGTACATGAATGCAAACGGACTGATGCGGAAAGGAGATATTGATGGATATGTCAAAAGGATACAACAGTTATCTGGTGCATCCGGATAGCGAAGATCATTTTGGGATCTCAATAAAAGAGCCTCTTTGCTATTTCATGAGGGTAGTTTGAAGCAGGTGCGGCGCGGGTAGCGAGGGAGCAGGGTGACAGAGATGATAAACCCTTGCTCATCAGAGCAACCTGAAAGGCGATTCCGAAAGAATCGGGTGTTTATCTACTCTGGCAGCCACCGAAACATTCCCGCCCCTCCCGCGCTGCATCAGCGGTCAGCCAGTACAACCTCCTTGCGAAGCACGTGCGGACGGGGGAAGGGGTGGTGGGGAATGTTCCAGGGTTTTCTCTACTATGATACTGTAGCTAGTTTGGCATATATGGTAACCATCTCGATAGATGCAGGAATTCTATCCCTTTCACCGTCTATGATTTCTGGATATCCAGCGCCTGAGTGAACAGATCCCAATTGCATTATTCAAACACCAAATAGCCAGATTATGATGTGTTCGCTGATTAAAATCCGCACGGATAAGAGAAGATCCATAAAAGAGGAGTTAATTGGCGAGTAACCGGAGATCATCCATACCCGGTGATCTCATAATCAATAACAGTCGATTGACCGGCACATTCCTTTGCATTCTTCAATCCTTCCTCAATCATTTTTTTGATGAGTGCCGGATAGACAGAACCGACCAGCTGTGCAACCGATCGCCCATGGCAGAATACCGCAATTGTAGGTGTGCTCATAATGCCATAACGCTCGGCAATCCAGGGATTCTGTGTGACATCAATCCTGGCAAAGGCGACTGCACCCTTGAATTCCTCTGCATATTCCTCATAATAGGGCATGATCGAGTGGCAGTGGGGGCAGGTTGGAGAATAGAAGAGGAGCGTTATTGGATCATATGTTTTCTCAACCGTCTTCTCCCAGTTCATGGTATCAAGTTCAATGACAGATGACATAGGAACACTATCTCCGGATATTGCTCCACCACTACTTGAACTTACTCCTCGCCAATGCAGTGGTTGATGACGATCTCTGAAATATCACTTGAGTACTCCCCAATACGGGCGATGCTGTTGGCTATATATCCAAAATAGATGCTGGCGGGGCTTCTCTTTTGTATGCTCAGGGCTTTAAGTTCTTTATATAGTACTGTTAGGTCACGGAGAGAGACGATACCGGCATTTGCCTCATAGATATTCCGATCGTAAAAAGAACGCATGCTTCGCTTAAAAATTGTGAGAGCCAGTTCATCTGCTTTTCTGAAAACCTGAATCGTTTCAGTATCGATTAGAGCGCTATCGCCAGTCTCTGATTCAAGGAGAAGAAGGTTCTGGACATAGGTTGCAATCGTCACTGCATGATCGGCGATCCGCTCGATTGTACGGGATATCTGGAAAAATGTCATGGCAGCACCAGCTGTGATATTCATCTTCCGTGAAAGCGCCGGATCATGGGTGATCAGGTGATACTGCCTGTTTATCAGCCAGTGGAGGCGATCGATGTCGTTATCGCGCGATATGACATCCTGGCAGAGTGAAGCGTTCTTCTCCTCAAGAGCGGTGATGGCATCCTCATGCATCGACTTCACAATCGTATACATCCGTTTGATCGTGTTGTCAAGCGGCATCTCGGAAGGATTTAAGATATCCTTTAAGGTAATGGAAGTGTCATTCTCTTCAGCAACCTCCTGGCCGATTGTCATCTGGGTATAGAGCCTCACCATCTGCCTCACATCAGGGGGAATTCTCACCTTTGATGTAATCCTGATCGCAGTATAGCCAGTGATATATGCGCTGATCAAGCATCGGAAGAGGCAGTCAGGATCGGCATAATCCTTCAGGAAAAACTCCTTCTCCCTCTGGGAGGTAATCCCTTTGATATCCGCTGTGATCAGCAGGTTGCCATCCGCCTGGGTGATAATCCCGATCGGATCGTTCTTCTGTATATGGTGTTTTGTTGCCCAGCTTTTTGGGAGAGAGAGGACAAAAGATGAGCCCCCGGTCACCTGGATCTTCCGGATATCCATAGTATCTATCACTGCCTGAAGAGAAGATATACTCCTATTTAGAATTTATATTACTATATATACACATATACTTTCTGATATACCAATACTCTCTATCAGGATTTATCATAGTATTTTCTACCATACAGATGATCGATGACTCGTTCATTCAGCATTAGATCATCTCCGGCATTCCTCGCCGGAGCAGTAGTTCTCCTGCTTGCAGCAGCCCTTGTAAGCGGTTGTGTCGGCAGCGACCCATCAGTTGAACAACGCTCGATCTCAGTCACCGGATCGACAACCGTCCTGCCTATTGCACAGATAGCAGCAGACGCCTATATGGATAAACACCAAAATGATGAGATTCTCGTCTCAGGGGGAGGATCCAGTGTAGGTATCAAGGCAGTCGGTGAAAGAACCGCAGATATCGGAATGGCATCCCGTGACATCAAATCATCTGAGATGGAGCAGTATCCGGGAGTTGTAGAGCATGTTATTGCAGTTGATGGGATTGCACTCATTGTAAACCCTCAGAATCCCGTCTCCTCGCTCACGATGGCTGAGATAAAAGCAATCTATAAGGGAGAGATTACCAACTGGAAGGATGTTGGTGGCAGTGATCGCCAGATCGTTGTGGTTGGCAGAGATAGTGCATCGGGAACTCGTGAGTTCTTCTATGACGAGGTCATGAAGAAGGAAGAGTTCGTCAGAACCCAGCAGGAACTGAACTCCAATGGTGCGGTTAAACAGACGGTTGCCCAGACACCTGATGCAATCGGCTATGTCGGGCTTGGCTATATCGACACAACCGTCAAAGCAATCAGCATCAACAAGGATGGCACGCTCGTTGCACCCACGATTGATAATGTGAAGAATAAAACCTACCCGATCGCCCGTGGTCTTCACATGTATACAAATGGCCCCGAAACCGGTCTGATCAAAGACTATCTTGACTTCCTGGTGAGTGCAGAAGGACAGCAGATCGTCTCGAAAGAAGGCTTTGTGCCAATTAATTAATCTCTCTTTTTCTGATCATCATGCAGAAGAACAGATTTGAATCACAGATTACTGATCTCTTTACCAGGCAGAATAAAGAAAAAGCAATCAGTGGTATCTGGCTTGGAACTGCACTTGTGGCAGTTATTACGATCATTCTGATCATCGGCTTTCTGCTAAAAGAAGGTCTTCCTGCGATCCTTGAGATAGGTATTCCTGCATTCATCTTCAATGAGATCTGGACTCCAACCAGTGAGTTCCCCCAATATGGTATCTACTCCCTGATCGTCGGAACAATTCTTGTAACAATCGGAGCTGTTCTCATTGCTGTTCCTCTTGGGATCGGATCGGCAATCTTCATTGCAGAAGTTGCACCTCCACAGTTCCGTGAGGCAGTAAAGCCCGCAATCGAACTTCTGGCAGGTATTCCATCTGTTGTGTATGGTTTTTTTGGTCTTGTTGTCCTGACAAACTGGCTCAGGATCTCTTTTGATCTCTCATCCGGTGCCACCTGGCTTGCAGGATCGATTATCCTCGGGATCATGGCCCTGCCAACGATTGTATCTGTCTCTGAGGATGCAATCAGCAGTGTTCCAAAAGACTATCGATCTGCGTCTCTTGCCCTTGGAGCAACACGCTGGCAGACGATCACCGGAGTTCTGATCCCTTCTGCCCTATCAGGCATCACAGCGGCAATAATTCTTGGCCTCGGCAGGGCAATCGGCGAGACGATGGCTGTTCTGATGGTCACCGGCAACGCTGCCGTTATCCCGGAACCTCTCTGGAACATCCTGTCACCCATACGGACACTCACTGCCACACTGGGTATTGAGATGGGGGAGGTTGCAATAGGGAGCACCCATTACCACGCACTCTTTGGAATGGCTCTTGTACTCCTTCTGATCACATTGATCATCAACATATCTGCTACATTCATAATGTCAAAGATACGGGATGGGCAGACAGGTTGCTCAAAAGCGCCTTTATTATCTTACAATCAGAGAAACCAGATCAAATCAATCATTATTCTGAGTGTCCTTGTCGTATCTGGCTGGATAGCACACCTGATCGTCGGATTACCGGGCATAGCCATTCTTGCAGCGATACTTGCACTTTTGTATGCCGGATCAAAGCTCCTCTCACGACAGTCAAAGGAGATAATTGCCTTCGGCATCGTCACCTCTGCAACAGCTCTCGTCCTCTTTGCATTGGTTGCGATCATCTTCGACATCGTCTCAAACGGGCTGCCAGCGATCACATGGGAATTCCTGACTGAAGGTCCACGAAATCTTG
>NZ_JARVGN010000187.1 GCF_029762515.1 Methanocalculus sp.
GTATGCTCCGGGCAAGTGCCCAGTCGTCGGGTGCGATCTCCTCGCCAGACGGGTACCTGCGGGCTTTGAAGATCCCATACTCTTCTATCCCCACGTGGGGTTCAGCACCCCAGATGGCAACCCCTGCCGGGTTCCCCATGGTGAGCTTCCCCTCGCTATCTGCAAACCAGAGCCCGATCGGGAGGATCTCCATCACCTTTGAGAGGATATTCTCGCGGATCAGTAATTCTTCTTCGGCCCTGGCTGTATCTGTTCTATCAATGATGATCGCAACAAACGCCGGTTTTCCATGGAAGCGGGAGATCTGAAGATGAACCTCGACAGGATAGAGCGTCCCATCTGCCCTCTGATGAACTGTCCGGAATTCATTATATTCCTTCTTCCCATCGAGCATCGGCGCAATCATCTCCCGGAATGCCTGCGGTGTGAATTCCGGCTTCAGATCGAGGGGTGTCATCCCTGCAAGCGTCTCCATCGAATATCCAAGATTATTGCAGGCTCCCTTGTTCACCCAGAGGAAACGGAGTGTCTCAGCATCAAAGATAAAGATCTCGTTCTTTGATTCTTCAAGGATATGCACAAGTTCCTGTGCCCGTGCTTCAGCACGCCTCCATTCTGTGATATCCACAAGTGAGGCGACGGAAAGCCGTTCTTCTGGTAAAACCCCGATTGAGATGAAGATGATCCGCTCCTCCCCGTTCCGCCTGATAAACCGGAACTCGTAGCTGAGTGGAGCGTCACCATTCTGGTAGCGTGCATGATGATACTCCATTATCCGATCGATATCCTCTGGATGGATGAATGCAGTGGGTTTTAATTTTCCTTCGATCTCAGCAGCCGTATATCCGGAGAGCTCCTCAAAGAGGGAATTGACTCTTAGAATGGTCAGATCCTGCCCGAAGATGGCAAGTGCAGAGCCGGTATTCTCGAAGATGCCCCGGTACCGCTCCTCGCTCTTTCTGAGTTTTTCCTGTGCTGTGATCGCCTCATCCAGATGCTGGCGGATCTCCTCCTCTGTTGATGCCAGTTCCTCATGCATCGAGAGGAGTTCGCGTTCCTGGTTCCTCTGCTCGGTGATATCGCGGATCGATTCGATGGCACCCGCCACCTCTCCTTTATCATCATAGAACCGTGATGCCGTTGCCCAGAGGACTCTCTTATTTCCCTTCATCCGGGCGGAATCGGTCTCGATGATCGCACTCTCACCCCTCTTTTGGATCTCCGGGTAATGCCCCTGTATATTGTCAAGCTCCCCTTTGAGGATATAGTCGATGAGAACGGGCCTTCTCTCTCCATAGAAGAGGAGGGAGTATTCGTAATCTCGTTTTCCGATGACCTTATCCGCTTCGATCCCGGTCATCTCCTCAATTGCCTTGTTCCAGGCGATAACAATGCCATCCGAATCGATCGCAAATGTGGCGTCAGGGAGGAAGTTGATGATGTCTGAGAGCCTCCGCTCGCTCCTCCTGATCTCCTGCTCCCGTATCGAAAGCTCCTCGAAGCTCGATCTCAGCTCTTCTTCATTGGCGGTGAGCTGTTCATATGCGGCATTCAGTTCATCAAGGCTCTCGGCGATCTTCTTCTCAGCTCTCCTTGAGGCAACAGCCATCTCTATCTGGTGGGCAAGCTCTGCAAACTGGGCACGGGGGTTGCCGCCTTTCTGGAGATAGAAGTCGGCACCATTGTTCAGTGCCTCGATAACGATATCCTCCCTCCCTTTTCCGGTGAAGATGATGAACGGGAGAGTCGATCCGGCCTCCCGAAGCTCCTTTAAGAGAGTAATCCCGTCCTTTGACGGCATCTGGTAATCAGAGACGACTGCGTCATAGTCGCCATCCATAATAATCTCCATCGCCTCAAGAGAATCTTCGAGGATATCGACCGAATACCTGCCTTTCTCTTCGAGGAAGAGTTTTGTCAGGTCAAGGAGTGCAGGTTCGTCATCGATATAGAGGATACGGATCGGGGAGCTGGCGCCAGGATCGGACATGAACTACTTTGAATATCTATCCTTCTCGAAGTTAAGGAGATCGGTTCTGATTTATTTGTACATGGCTCTCTCCGGGAGGGTGAAGAGAGCTATTATATATGCCGGGGGTCGTTTTTCATGGTAATGAGGATTCTGTTTATGGCGCCTGTATCAATTCCCCTCCGCCTTTGTATGCTCCTTATTCTTCTGAGTGCCCTATTAACAGGGGTTGCACAGGCTTCCGGGCAGTCCGTTATTATCACCGATCACACCCTTGTCCCCTCAGTCGTGATGCCGGGCGATCAGGCGATTGTGTATGTTACGATCATGAATGCAGCTTCCACCTCAACCCAGACAGAGTCCACATACCTATCATCAGTCTATTCTGTGAGTACATCGGAAAGCCAGGATGTTTACCTGGTGATAGGAAGCGTCTATTTTGATGGCCGGGGGGATATCCGGGTATTGGAAGGGAACTCGGCTTTCACAGGGGTGCTTGGACCCGGACAGTCGATGGATCTGGTATTTCTGATTCAGGCGCCGGAGAAGAGCGGGATCTATTTCCCCCAGCTCCGTATCAGGGTGAGGGGCGGGGAGAGCGTCATCTACCCGATCCCGGTGAATGTGAATATGCCGATCTTCTCGATGAAGGTCCCGGTGATCGAGGTGTCGCAGGCGGCACTTCCTTTTGTCAGGCCCGGTGAGACATTTGAAACAGGGCTTGCTGTTGCCAATACCGGGCAGAGTGCTGCACAGGAGATCACGGTTATCGTTCAATCCGGGGATCTGATGATCGCCCCTGTCGGGCCTGCATCATCTTTCATGCCCGTGCTTGCTCCCGGTGCGGAGATGGTGATCCCACTTTCGTTCCGGGTCAGCAAAGAGATCGCACCCGGCCTCTATGAGCTGCCGGTTGTGATCGGCTACCAGCAGGCCGACGGATCGACTGCGTCAATCACCACTGCCTGTGCAGTCGATGTCCGTGGAGCATCATCTCTTGCAGTCTCTGCGGTGAGAACGGATCCAATTACCGTTGATGCGGGTGAGCCATTCGACCTGATTGTCCGCCTCGAAAATACCGGAACCGGACGGGCAGAATCTGTTGTGGCGTATCTCGATGCCCCCCTTTCAGGGCAACGGGAGACGTTCATCGGCTCGATCAGGCCCGGAAACGATGCCCCGGCAGTCTTCCGGCTGACTGCGGCTGAAGGCGGCGAGATCCCCGCATCTCTCACTGTCGGGTATTCGGATGATTATGGCGATCACCGGATGGAACAGCCGCTTACACTGGTCGTCAGGGAGCAGGGGGTTGCAGGTGCCCTTGTTGCCCTTGTCATTCTCGTGCTGATTGCAGGAGCAGGGTACTATCTCTATTCACAACGGAAGAAGGAGTGAATCACTCATGCTTTCCGGAGCACGCGTCTCCATATTTCTTGCCTCACGGGCGATTCTCCGTGGGGGAAAGGTGGGGACGCTTCTGAATATCCTGATCATCGCGATGGTCTTTACGAATATGATTCTCCTCTCCGCAATCATCGGGGGGGCAGTGAACCTCTTCCATGATCAGACGATCGATTATGTCACGTCTGATATTGTGATCCGCCCCGAACGTGATGAGCGAACCCTCTTCCATGTGGACGAACTCCTCGATCGCGTGAACCGGGTGCCGGGCGTTGCCCGGGCCTCGGCACGCTACTCCATCGGGGGCACCCTGAGCCATGAGGGCTCGATGGTGAGCATCCCGATCACCGCGTTTAATCCCCGCGATGAGATTGAAGTTACAAAGATCCATGAGCATATCGTTGAGGGTGATTTCCTCTCGCCTGCTGATGACGGGATTCTGCTCGGCCAGTTTGTCGCGGGCCATGAAGATCCCGGCCTTGATTTCTTTGAGTCGCTCGGCGGGGTGAGGGTTGGGGATTCGGTAGAGGTGATGTTTGCAAACGGGGTTTTGAAGACATACCGCGTGAAGGGGATATACTCGACAAAATCCTACCAGGCCGATTATATGGCATTCATCTCGTGGGAGGAGATGGATGCTGTACTTGGTACCCGGAATACCGAAGCCACCGAGGTGCTTGTCAGGGCACAATCAGGAGAGGATCTTGATCTGGTGAAGCTCCGCCTCCTTCAGTTCGGGGTGCAGGAGCGGGTGGAGACCTGGAATGAAGCGATGACACAGGTGATTGCCGATTCGATGGAGACGTTCTCGATCATCGATAAAATCTCGCTTGCCGTCAGCCTTATCATCGCGATTGTTGTGATTGGGATCGTCTTCACGATCAAGACGATCAACCAGCGGCGCCAGATAGGCATCCAGAAGGCAATCGGGATCAGAAACCCGATCATCATCGGGAGCTATGTTGCACAGGTCCTCTTC
>NZ_JARVGN010000188.1 GCF_029762515.1 Methanocalculus sp.
CAAAGAAGATGCGGGATAAGAAAAATAAAGACCGTGCCAATGAAGAATTCGTCATGGCGGTCACACAGGCAGTCCATGACAAGCTGGTCTCAATTATCCAGTCCTTCCCTGAGTTTGATACCCTCCCACCATTCTACCGGGATCTCGTGGATATCCTCTATGGGATCGAAGAGATGAGAAAAGCCTTTGGCGGAGTCGGGTGGGCCGCAAAACATACACGGGATGTCGGAAAGGATCTCGCACGATCGATGCGGCGCTCTCCCGAGAACCTTGCCCTACGTAAACAGGCAGTGGCACGGATCGCCTCGATCGTCCACCAGATCGATAAGGATCTCAGGTTTTTGAATGACACCCGGAATGTGCTCAGGAAGCTTCCTGTCGTTTCTCCCGATGAGTTCACGATTGTTGTGGCAGGGTACCCGAATGTCGGGAAGAGTTCGTTCATCAGGCTCGTCTCAACGGCAACGCCGCAGGTGGCATCGTATCCCTTCACCACAAAAGGGGTCATCGTCGGCCACCGTGAACTGAGCTGGCGTGAACGTGTCCAGTTCATTGATACGCCCGGGATCCTTGATGCCGGAAACAACAGGGAGCGGAACAAGATCGAGCGGCAGGCACTCAACGCACTCATCTATGTGGCAGATGTGATCCTCTTCATCATTGATCCAAGCGAGCACTGCGGATATGATCTTCCCACCCAGCAACTCCTGCTTGAGGAGGTCCGGAGTTTTGCTCACGTCCCGGTGATCGTCTGTGCAAACAAATCCGATCTGGCGCCCTATCCGGGTGTCCTGAATATGTCAACAGTGACCGGGGAGGGGGTTCCCGAGGCGCTTGAAGCAGCCCTCAGAGAACGAGGACCCACGCCCATTCGGAGACAAGAAGACATCCTGCCAGAAAACCAAGAATAACTCCCCCATTCAATGGTGGAAGTCCCGCCTGGGGTTTGCCAGAGAAGACCATCATCAGGAGCACTCCAAGTCCGATGAGTGCCCCTGTCGCAGCGCCGATAGCGGGAACCGGGGATTGGATGAATGTATATGCCGAGACGACCAGTATCGCCGGCATGATCGCATCCCCCATCCCCATCAGGAACGTGCCCCGTTCTTTTTTGACCTCAGTCCCTTCAGCTGAAGGCGTGATCTTCTCATATGATCCGGTGTATCCGATCTTCTTTGGGATGATAAAGAGGATCGGCATCTTCTGATCCATCACCCCTTCAGCGAGCGTGATCATATGCTTTGTCCGATACACCGATAGTGCATCATAGACTGCAAGCAGAATCAGCAGGATGATCACCGGCAGGACAGCAAGTGACGCACCGAAGATGGCCGCCACTCCTGAGGCAAGGACGATGCCGAGCGAATCGATCACGTACCATCTTGGATACCGGTAGAGAAGGATGATTGCGAGGATTGCCGCCACTGCTGCCGCTCCTCCTGCCACAACAGCCGATCCGATAAAATGGCCGGATATTGCCAGGAAGACATAGAAGTACGTGAGCAGGATGGCTCCGCCGATAATGAGGCTGATGAGCTGCTGTTTTGCATATTTGATCAGCAGGAGGAGGACTGCGGTGAAGGTGAGGAGAATAGCCAGAAAGATGATCGGATTTGCCATTGAATCGGGGTCGTCAAATGCGGTCAGCCCGGCAGCCTCAACAGGGGCTGCAAGGAGCACGCCTCCGAGGATCACTGCGCAGAGAATAAGAGGCATGCCGATGATGGCAGAGATGTTCTGTCGGTCCATAATATCCTGCTCCGGATAGGTAGCTTAATCATTATGGTTCTTCTTATGGTAAAACATGGATCTTCGTGATTATGTCTGGGATCTGATCCTGATCATCATAATGGTGTCATCAACACTCGTTCTTGTACTCAGGCTCTGGCAGGATCTCACGATAGTACTTGGAGCGACCCTGATGATGCTCTCGCTGGGTGGTCTCTTCCTCTCGCTCGGGATGAAGATTCGGAGTCTTGAGGATAATATTATCGCCCGGGAGAGGACGATGCGTGTCAATCTGGAAGAGATCTCAGTCAGCCTCAATCGGAAATATGACCGGACTGTTGAACAGCTCGGTGAGATCGTCGACAGCCTGACACGGCGGATGTACCGATAAAAGAGGTCTCTACTTGGGAGTTTCTATTCGTCCTCTGCTGGAAGGATGCAGGCATCCGGTCGGCTTTGGAGATATCCCCGGAGTTGCGGCAATAGATGCAAATAACGCACTCTACCAGTTCCTCTCAATAATCAGGCAGGCCGACGGCACCCCCCTGCAGGATACGAAAGGGCGGGTCACCTCACACCTCTCAGGTCTCCTCTTCAGGACCGCACACTTTCTTGAGAACGGTATTCTGCCCCTGTATATCTTTGATGGCTCACCACCTGAGTTTAAGGCCAGAACTATTGCCGCAAGACGCGAGATCAGGAAGGCTGGTGAAGAACAATGGACAGAAGCCTTGGAACGCGGGGATACCGGTGCGGCATACCGCGCGGCGATGCAGTCCACCAGGGTGGATGCCAGCATTCTTGCGAGCGGAAAGGAGCTTCTGGATGCACTGGGAGTTCCCTGGATGGTCGCCCCCTCCGAAGGTGAGGCGCAGTCTGCTCATTTCGTCAATAGCGGGATTGCCACCTATTCTGTCTCCCAGGACTATGATTCACTCCTCTTTGGGGCCTCAGTCCTCGTCCGGAACCTGGCCGTATCCGGGAAACGGCGGATCGGGGGGAGGCAGGTGACGGTTTCTCCCGAACGGATCTCTCTCTCCGAGTTCCTTGATACACTTGGGATCACCCGTAAGCAGCTTATCCGGATAGGGATTCTTATCGGGACAGACTTCAACGAAGGGATCCACGGGATCGGGCCGAAGAAGGCATTGAAGATTATCCGTGAAGAACGATTCTCCGAGGTGATGGCAGAGAAGGCACCAGATACCGATCCGGAACCGATTATGGAGTTCTTCCTCTCTCCTCCGGTTACAGAACAGTATCAGCCGGAATGGAGATCCCCCGATCCCGACTCTGTCAAACAGATTCTCTGTGATAATTACGGGTTCTCACAAGAGCGGATCCTTCCGGCGCTTGAACGTATAGCAGGTCCACAGAAAGGGCAGTCCGGGCAGATGCGGCTTGATGCCTGGAATTAGTATATTTGCCGGATATCCAGAGGGAATCGCCCTCTCTTCCTCCCCAAAGTATAAATCTTCAGGGTTGATTATCAACTATGCTTTCCAGTGCATTCCATGAGGCGCTCCATGATCAGATCCATCCTTTCATCATAGGGGTGGCCGGGGACAGCGGATCGGGGAAGACAACATTTACAAAGATCATCAGCATCGTCCTCGGTCCGTCCCGTGTATCTACGATAACACTTGATGACTATCACCGGTACGACCGGGATGAACGGGCCGCATTGTCCATTACCCCTCTTCATCCCGATGCAAACCGTTTTGACCGTCTTGCATCGGATGTAGCCGCCCTGAAGAGGGGTGAAACGATTCAGAAGCCGGTCTACAATCATACAAACGGCACTTTTGACCCGGATATCCCCTTCCGGCCAAAAAACATAATTATCCTCGAAGGACTTCATCCCCTCTTCACAGAGGAGCTCAGGGAGATGATCGATCTCGCAATCTTTGTCGATCCGCACCCTGATGTCAAGTATGCATGGAAGATACGGCGTGATGTTGGTGAGCGTGGCCATACCCGTGAGGCTGTTCTGGCTGAGATTCGCACCAGAGAACCTGATTATGAGGAGTATGTAGCTTTCCAGAGGCAATATGCAGATTATGTCATCAGGATTGATGAAAGCCTGGCAGCGCCAGGTCGGGATCCCCCCGTCTATTCAGTCTCCCTTCTTCAGGCCGATCCAACCGCCTGTCCCCTTACAAATGTACCATTCACCCTTGATCTCTCGCGGATTCTCCCGCTCGTGGACGGTCCTTATAGCATCTCCGGCGGTAATACTGAACTGGATGGCAGGAGCCTTGTCTCAATGAGGCTGGATGGATATCTCCCTTATGGGTTTGCACGTTCCCTTGAGGAGAGTATCGAGACACAGACAGAGATCTGTGCATTGCCTTTCTTCCCGGGAAAACAGGTCTCCCCAACAGATGTGATCGCATTATTGATTGCATGGCAGATTATCTGCCGCCAGTGTTCTCTCACCGAATCTCCAGTCTGAGCAGTGCATCTTTTTAACAGAGCAAAGGTAATCACTGATGCACTATGGATCGGACCGAGCATTTTGCGATCATCGCCCGTGATATCGGGGCAATCCTCCAGTTTCTGGCTCTTGCCTCATCCGTTCCACTGATTGTTGCGATCATCTATTCGGAATGGCAT
>NZ_JARVGN010000189.1 GCF_029762515.1 Methanocalculus sp.
GCATTAATCGGTGGAGAATATCGGCAGGATCAAGACGGAGCGATTCACAGACGAGAGCATCCTCATCAAGATATTCATAAAAGCCATCAGTTGCCAGCAGGAGTACATCACCCGGATGCAGGAGATCCATTGTCAGGGTAACGATAAAATCACCTCCGATACTCCGTGTGATATATGATCGAAGCGGATGATGCAGGATCTCACAGGGATCAAGAAGGCCCCGTTCGACCATATCCGAGACAAGTGAATGATCCCGTGTAACCGAGACAACCTGACCGGAGAGATGGTATGCACGTGAGTCACCTGTATTGGCAATGATGGCAACCCCCCGCCTGATTATGGCTGCAACAAGAGTGGTGCCCATCCCTTTCGCATCACCAACCGCAGCCTCTTTTACTGCGCAATCGGCAGCTGCAAAACCATCACGGAGGATCTGATGGCATTCGTCATTTCGAAGTCCTGCCGTGTATTTGTCAGATATGAAATCCTTCAGGGTCGATATGGCAAGTGACGAGGCCTTATCCCCGGCCCGCTGACCGCCGATGCCATCGGCCACCGCAATCAGGTACCCGGATGGAAGCGGGAGGATAGTGTATGAGTCCTCATTTACCGTTCTACCCCCCCGGCACGTGATTCCGGCGATCTCTCTTCCGACCGTAACCATCTGCCCGATCATATCGACATCCCTGCTATCTTAAAAAGCATTCAAATCTTTAGTACAGTTTAATCGCAGGCAAGGTTACTTCAATCTTTCTTATCAGATATGATAAGGGAGGCGTGAAGTACTGATTTCACAGCATCCATCCCATTATCAAGATACAGGGCGCCGATCAACGCCTCATAACATTCTGCAAGCACCCGGCCCGATGTCCAGATCTCCATCTGCCTCTCCCCCTTCCCCCAAAGGACATAATCGGAGAGATCAAGAGATTCAGCGGCATTTCTGAGCCTGAGCATATTCACGGCGTTTATCTTTTTATTCGTTATTGTGCCTTTATCAGAGTCACCCTGAAAAATAATTGCTTCAAGAACGGCCAGTTCAATCACCGCATCCCCAAGGACTGCGAGCGCATCCATATGGGCATCTGCATCGATTCCAGCCTCACGGGCATATGCCGATCTGGTCAGGGCACGGGTGAGAAGGGTGGGATTATGAAAATTGCAGCCGAGTGATTCTTCAAGGGATCTCATCTATCACCATAGAGATTGATCAGCCTGATCAGATCGGAAAAACCGGAGATTTCCATATCAAGCACACCGGCACGGGTCATCCCCATGCTCGTCTCGGCATCTGCGGTCAGGCATTCAGGCCCCCTGAGAACCCTGCGTGCGGTTCCATCTGCCGAAAGTATCGATTCAGCCTCGGGAAGGTGGACAAATGAGCGTCCGGGTATGATCACGGTATCGGCAAGGATGCTAAGATCGACCTTCCGGAGATCATCGGCAGTGATCAGGCAGGCAATCTCCTTGTCAACGGCGACGACATCGCCGCCGCCACAGCTCTGAAGAATGTCACGGATAAACGGAGCCGCAACGCTCCCGGTGATTACGCTTGCGGATCCATGGATTCGTGGGAGTTTTGCAAGCAGATCAGATTCATTTCGGATCGCAAACGGAGATCCAAACTCAGGATCAAAGACCGGGGTACCGGATATCTTCATCGAACACGTCGATGCGACAGATCTGATCATCTCTGCAAACTCGTCCACCGTCTGGACAGGATGATCCGGTATAATGGGAGCATTCCCAAGAATAAGACCCTGCTCTGTTGCATTGGCAAACCGCATCAGGATATGCCCTTTTACCCCTCTCTCCTGAAGCCAGTGGCATGTCTCTTCCAGAACCGCCCCGTCATTGACACCGGGAAGAATAACTGAAGCCGCATAGACGTCAATTTGTTCTGCAAGCCGCTCAAGGATCGCAAGCGATGCCTCGGGTGTCGGATCGTGCATATACTCCCTCCTCAGATCAGGATCTGAGGCAAAGACCGTGAATGAGATCTCGGAGAGGCCGGAATCTATCAGAAGATCTGCAATCCCCGGATCATCGAAACCCTTCCCGCTCGTATAGCCGATATGAAGGGGGGCTTCCAGACTGGCAAGAAGTTCGATGAGATCGATAAATTCAGGATAACAGCTTGGATCGCCGCCTCCGCTGATGGTAATCCGTGTGATCTCTCCCCTGACAGACTGAATATCTGCAAGGACGGAATCTGCCACCTCACGAAGCGGCTTGAAACCGGAGTACTCCTCTTTTACGCCGCGGCTGCAATAATCACATCCCTTGATAAAGGGAAGACAGTATCGGCAGCCAAATGGCGGGATCTCGCGTTTACCCGTATGCCTGAAGTAGCAGTACGAACAGAACCCACGGCAATCAAGTCCCGGGCGGCCGCCGATATCAACCGTCAGCTGAACCATTCAGTAGCGTTTGGTTCGGGAGGTAATAATTACTGCCGATTGCCGAGGATGAGACGTGAGAGCAGTCCCTGCCTGATCAGAATCGCTGCCTCCTCACAGGACTCATGACAGCAATAACACCGGATGCAGAGAGAGAGATTGATCTCTGCCCGCCTTTCACGAAGAGAGGCGGCATCTGCGGGGCAGATCCTGACGCATGCACCGCATCCTATACAGGCAGAGGGCACAACCACTGGATAGGGGAGAAGAAAACGGCCTTCTCTCTGGAAACGGGCAAGCATTTTCCGGGAAATCTTCATAAGAAGCCCTGCGGGGCGGGCGGTATCCGGCAGGCGGAACGCGGGGATCATGAGAGACGCCGGATCAGCACCAACAATAACCGGCTCTCCATCAATCAGGCCACGCTCCTCTGCCGCCCGAAGTGTAGGAACAACATCTATCGGAATCCCTATAATCCGGCAGGCAACAGAATCAAGTGCATGGGGGTTCCGTGATGCTAAAATCAGGCCGACGGGTACCGGTGTTCCCGAGAGAGGTCCGTTTCCCTCCATCCCGACAACAGCATCCATCAGGTGAAGAACCGGAACGACTGCACCATGCAGATCGATGAGCATCTCCGAAAAGGCATCTGCTTCAGGGAACCGTGAGTGAAAAGCTGATTTTTCATGTCCCGGGACGACCCCGAAGAGGTTCTTCACCGCCCCGGTATAGGTCGTCAGAAGATGGGTTTTTGGTTTTGAGAGGGAGATGATCGCGTCAGCCTCAACTGCCGGGGTGATAATTAGAAACCGTTTCACCACCCTGCCCTCAGGAGAAGAGACAGTTGTATGCGATACATCCTCATTCAAACGGACACCCGCCATCGTTACCAGAGGAGCATAGCCTGATCGCTCATATGCCCTCTTCAGGGATGAAGGAGTATACCGGGTGCCGGCACCCGGACTGTCGCCGATGATAACCTGGCACCCGTGAGCGGTCAGAATACGGGCAACAGATCTGAGAACAGATGGATGTGTGGTGACTGCTTTTTCCGGATCTGCCCCTGTGAGGAGGTTGGGTTTGAGGAGAACAGTCATCCCCGGAGAGACAAACGAGCCGATACCGCCGAGATGATCGATCGCCTGCACCACCGCCGCATCCACCTCTGCTTCATCATAGGTGGAACAGAGAACAGATGAAACGGTTGCAGTCATAAAAAGAGAGTGTGAGAATTAGATATACCGGGGCTTCATCGAGAGGAGTTTCTGGGTATAGAGCGGCCTGAAGGGCATTCCTTTTGTCTCGGAACGGACTGCTACAATCAGGTCATCGACAGCGAGCTGCTCCTTATATGGCTTTTTGGGATCGGATTTGGAACGTATTGTTACGGTCAGTACACCTGATTCTTCCTCCTGATCCCCGACGACGACCACAAAAGGCACCCAGTCCATACCAGCCTCACGGATCTTCTTGCCGACAGACTCTTCCCGATCATCGAGATCAGTCCGGATATCCGCTCCATTTAATGCAGATACAACCTTCGCGGCAAAATCAATATTTCTGCTTGAGACGGGGAGGACACGAACCTGGGTCGGAGCAAGCCAGACCGGGAATGAGGGCACCTTCATCTTTGCCGTTCCCTCCAGCATTGCACAGATCACCCGTTCTATCGATCCGGTTGGCGAACAATGCAGGATCGGGGGATGGATAACATTTCCATCCCGATCAATATAGGAGATACCGAACCGATCTGCACTCTCGACATCAATCTGGACTGTCGGATTCTCAATAGGACGATCCTGGCTGTCGATTGCGGCAAGATCAATCTTTGCCACCCAGTAATGAACACGGTCAGAGAGGATCTCAACCAGGATCGGCCTGCCCGAGATCTTCGCAACCTTCTTTACCCATTCTACATG
>NZ_JARVGN010000018.1 GCF_029762515.1 Methanocalculus sp.
AGCGATGTAGAGATCATCTTCCTCTTCGGCATCCACATATTCGATCTTCCCCTGGGAGACCATATCCTCAAAAGAATATTGCCCGGCCCGGATCTTGTCGATATCATCGTCTGAAATGATCGGGAGTCCCTGATCAAGGATGATGAGTGGCCTTCTGGCACGGCCGCGGTCGGTATTGATAACAATCTCGTTGCTGTATTCCTTGAATGAGACATTGATCTCTGAGGAGAGCTCGCCACGGCGCCTGAGCTGACGGACCCTGGCTGCAAGCGCCTGTCCGTCATCTACAACACCAATGAGTGCTCCATCAACAAAAATTCGTGTTTTGACTGACATTAGTGTTCACCACCAATCGGCTCGACACCAATGCTGAAGAGCACATTCTTTATCTCCTCTTCATCAAGGACACCCTTGCTCACTTCGACAAGCTGGGCAAAGTTCTTTACAAGACCACAATTCGGACCCTCAGGAGTCTCTGACGGGCAGATTCTGCCCCATTGTGTCGGGTGCAGATCACGGGCCTCGAAATGCGGCTGTGAGCGGGAGAGCGGGGAGATGACACGGCGCAGGTGGGAGATGACCGACATGTGGTCAACCCGATCCAGAAGCTGTGATACACCGGTTCTTCCGCCTACCCAGTTCCCTGTTGCAAGTGGGTGGAGAAGCCGCTCGGTTAATACATCTGCCCTGACGGCAGTCTGTATTGAAAGATCGCGGTGCCGCATGCTGGCACGTTCAAGCTGGTACTTGACATCACGGGTCAGCCGGTTGAGGGAGATCCGGAAGAGATCCTCCATCAGGTCACCAGCGAGCTTCAGCCTCTTGTTTGAGTAGTGATCCTTGTCGTCTGTCTTCCGCTTCTTCAATGCGAGGTGGAAACAGGCTTCAGCCATTCGTCCGAGGAAATGGGCTTTTGCCAGCCTGACACTGATCATCATCTCTTCATACCCGGGATCATCCTCTTTCACCGAGGGGCTGACGAGGTAATTCAGGTGGGGGAGAAGATAGTTGTCAAGGACAAATTCAGCACGCTTCTTCTGGTACTCCCTCGTCTGGTTCGGTGCAAGCTTTTTGCCGACATACATGACTCCTTCCTCGACTGATCCGCATTCTGCGGCTTCAAGGTTCTGCATCATGTAGGTGAGGATATCCTCGTCAAGAGAGACCGCGGTCACAATATCGGAGTCGGTCTCAAGACCGAGTGAACGCATCAGGTCTGCAAATTTCAGGTGCCCGGCAACCGAGGGGAATGAGACATCAAGGAGATTCTTCTTATTCTTCTCAACGACAACGAGTGCCCGGTAGCCACGGTACTGCGAAAAGACCTTTGAGACATGGATCTGTTCGTTGTACCGCTCGGTATACTCGGTCATGATCTTGTTGGATGCAAGATCTTCAAGTGACATCAGCACGCGTTCTGTGCCGTTTACAATGAAATATCCGCCGGAATCCAGGCGATCCTCACCACATTCGACCCGCTCGTCATCGGAGAGGCCGTACAGGTTGCAGACTTTTGATCCGATCATTACCGGAAGCTGACCGATTGTTGTCTCGATTGGATCGTACCGTTCCTCACCCTGGCAGAGCGTCATCTCCAGGATCATGGGTGCAGCATAGTTGAGGTTCCGAAGCCGTGCCTCGGTCGGGTAGAGTTCGCTCTGGGATCCGTCCGCCTCCCGGACTATGGGTTTTTCAACCCGGATCTTACCAAGCTCGACCCAGACAGCCTCGTTGTTCTTGCCCCTGTGTTCAATATCCGTCTCTATGACGCGTTGTTCATCAACGACGGTCTGTAGATTATAGTCTAAGAAGTTGTTGTAGGATTCGAACTGGTGGCGTGCAACATGATCTTTGGAAAAATATGCCTGCGATAATACGCTTCTATCAATCAGATGTATCATCTCCGATTATTTCTTGGGTCTTCTCACAACAAGGCGAAATGCTTCAGCCTCACCCGCTGTATGGCTTTTTCGGGTGATGCGTATAACATTCCCGGGTACTGCATCAATAGATTTAACAATTGGGTCGTCGTGATATATCTTTAGTAATTGCTCCATTATCAGATTATAATCCGTCAGGAGAGTGTTTACTTCTTCAACATCCATGATCTGATGCTTTGGCACCATATCATGCATCAGAACATTTAACCTGGTGCCCATCAATAATTGCCCCTTTTAATAGTGTTGAATAGGATAATGTTCAGAGATCTCATCGATTAAAAACCACAGCTTGAACCGTGGTAACGGGCCCGGAGGGATTTGAACCCCCGACCACCTGGTTAAAAGCCAGGCGCTCTACCTAACTGAGCTACGGACCCACCGGTCAAACAAACCTAGCATTATTAAAATGCCATATTAACTTAAAAACCTTGTTATTCACCCACATTTTCAACCCCATTTCCGATCATCATGAAGCGATCCGGACCCGGAAATGCCCAATCACTAACGATCCAACCGACACCCTTTAATTCAAAACCGCTTCATATGAAAGTAGAATCGAAGGTACACGGTGAAAAGTATGGGAGATTACGATCATCTGACTCCGATAATGAAATCAGTAATGAATATGATTTCGCGGTGTACACTTTTTATTTATGCATTAATTGCCGCCCTTTTGATCATTATTGCCCTTCTGACCTTTCTGGATGCAGTCTACCTGATATTTGCGATCTTCTCGCATGGAGATGTGATCACCGGCATTCTTGACGTATTGCATGTCCTCCTTCTGACGATCATCGTTGTCGAGGTGCTTGAGACCGTTACCGGGTATTTCAGGACAAAACGCATTCTTGTCCGCCCTATCCTGATTGCAGGAATGACCGCGATGATCAGAAAAGTGCTCATTATCAGTGTGGATGATGCACAGGTTGCAGAAATGATCTGGATCATCGGTATCATCGCCGTCCTGACAGCAGCAATCTATGTTGTGGGAAGAAGCGAGGATAATACGATTTTACACTGAAGAAGAGAGAGATTCGGGCAAAACAGAGTTCAGATCCCAATCTGAGCCCGGATCTCCTCGAGACGGGACTGCTGGATCGAAAGGCCTTTCTTCATGCTGTTAATGGCATTTTCTATCTTTTCGACGCTTCCTGTCCTGCGATCCTTGAGAGAATAGGTATTTTCAAGAATACGGATGAGACGTGTATTCACATCAACACTTTTTACGAGGCGCGCATATTCCGATACAAGAACCTGGTTGACACCCCGCTCACCGGCGAGCCTGATCGCCGCTGCGATTGACCGGCGCCTCTCGAGCACATGTTCTATTGATTCGTAGAGTTCCGTATGCGTGATCGGCTTGATGATGTAATCTTCGATATACATCCCATACTCTTCTGCCTCATCGGGAGTGAGCTGTTTTGCTGTCAGCATCATGACAGGTATATCACGGGTAGCCGGGTTCAGCTTGATATTTTCAAGAGTCTCCCAGCCATCCATCGGCTCCATCATGATATCAAGGAGGATGAGATCCGGAGTGAGATCCAGAAGAATATCAAGTCCTTCTGCCCCGCTGCCAGCGGAATATGTCGTATATCCACCACGCTTCAGCATGGTTACAAATACCTCTACAATGCCGGGGTTATCATCGATCACAAGGATTTTTGCTGTCATCAGAGAGCTCCTCCGATACGCTCTCCAATCTCCTGAAGATGGGCGCAGACCCCCTCCAGATTTGCATCGTTATTGGCAGTGACAGCAATTAACAGCCGTTCGCCAGCAGGAACAAGGATTATTGCTTTTTTGTGGCTGTTCACCACAATCCAGAGAGGGGATTCGATATTGACGACAGATGCGGCAGCCTCGGATGAGGCGATCATGGTGGCACACATCGCCCCAAAAGACTGGGCAGAGAGGGAGTCTTCAAATGATTTGCCAATGAGGATTCCATCGGTTGAAACAAGGGCGCAATCGTTTACGCCTGAAACAGCCTTAATTTCGTCTACGAACTGACGAATCATCTGCTTAAGAGGGCCTGCTGACGACATCTGCAACTGATCTCCGGTATTTTTTTACTCTATTGAGGGAGGTGTATCCAGCGTTAATCGGTATGAACTATCGATCATTGCTCTTTCCCCGCGATACAAAGGATTAGAAGACTAATTAGCCCCATACATAAATACCTTTTTGCTTTCCACCAGAGATCCGCCCCTGTGTTCATGAGATCGTTTTGAGAGATAGGGAGGATTTCGGATGCAGGCAATTGTGCTTTCAATCCCGGTTAAAAAAGGAAACTACATATGCAATACAACCGAATAGTATGAGCACGGGGCCATAGGGTAGCCTGGCCATCCTAGGAGACTGGGGGTCTTCTGACCTGCGTTCAAATCGCAGTGGCCCCATTCAACTCTTTCTTAAAAAGTATCAGATTATCAGGTAACAGGTCGATGAAATGAGAATCACCGAAACATGCCGGGATTGTCTCCTCTCCCGCGTCCGCTTTGAAGCAGAACTCTGCACAGAGGATACGGCAATCGTTGAAGAAGCAGTCAGGGCTTCCCGCACCCTGCTTGACTCACTGTTTGAAGATGATGTTCCGGCACCCGTGATTGCAAGTGCGGTTCACCGTTGCTGTTATAGAACTGTAGGGGCCGTTGATCCGTACCGGACACTGAAGTACCAGGATACCCGGACAGCACGGGATGTTGTAGCAAAGGTCCGCCACCTGATAACAGATTTTCCATCTGCCATTCGGGCGGCAGTCATCGGAAACGCAATGGATTACGGAGTGATGGGCCATACGATTGCAGAGGACTTTATCAGCTTTTTCAAGGCAGAATTTGAGAAGGGACTCTTTATCGACGATTCCGATGAAATTGCAAAAGCTGCCCGGAGAGTCGTATACTTTATGGATAATACCGGTGAGAGTTTCTTTGACCGGATTCTCATTGAGGAGCTGAAACATCTGGGGGCATATGTCACGGTTGCCGTGAAACACGCGCCAATATTAAACGATGTCACCCTTGATGAGGCACGGGATGCCGGGATAGATGAGGTCGCAGACCACCTGACCACAACAGGCGGCGGTGCAGAAATCGGCGTCAATCTCAAACTGATCCCAGACGATCTGAAAGATGCGATCCAGAGTTCAACCCTGATCATCTCAAAAGGGCTTGCCAACTATGAGTCTCTCTCAGATTATTCCAATCTGCCGCCGGTTGCGTACCTGCTGGTTGCAAAGTGTGATCCGATCGCAGAAAAGCTCGGAGTCCCAAAAGGGGCAAAGATTGCCCATATCATCAGATAATTTTCCTTTCAGGAAGCATTTATACCCCCAAACCACCATCTATCTGTATGGTGCTTGAGACGAACCTGTATTTCGCATTGATTATTATCGGTGCATTACTGCTTCTCTTCGAAGCAATGAATCCGGGGTTCTTTGCCGCTGTACCCGGCACAACGATGATCGTCCTTGGAGTCATGTTCCTGATGGGCATCGATGTCTTCAGCAGCACGTGGGGGATTCTGATCGGAGTTGCGTCGGCACTCATTGCCGCAAGCCTGACTATCTTGTTATACCGGCGCCTCTCACCCGAACAACTGCCAACGACGATGAGTCGTGACTCTCTTGTTGGAAAGGAAGGGAAGGTCGTGCGTGAAGTACAACCGGACGAACTCTCAGGGAAGGTCTCGGTCTCCGGTGTCGAGTTGAGTGCACGCTCAACAGGAAGAATACTCTCCCCCGGTACAACCATCAGGGTTGTCAGTTCCGAGGGAGTGCATGTCATTGTAGAGGAGGTATGAAAGTATGGCTCTCATTGATAGTTTTGTAACGATCATTTTAATTTTAATTATCGTCTTCATATTTGCCCGTGGCGTGGTCATCGTCCAGCCGTACCAGCAGGGCCTTACCATCCGGCTCGGTACCTATACCGGCCGGATGAACCCCGGTTTCCGCTGGGTTGTCCCGTTCATCACGGAAGTCATCAAGCTGGATCTCAGGACACAGGTGATTGATGTTCCGTCGCAGGAAGTGATCACAAAAGACAATTCACCGACAAATGTCGATGCCATCATCTATGTCCGGGTGATGGATCCTGAAAAAGCATTCTTTGAGGTTGCCGCGTATAAATCCGCCACGGTGGCTCTTGCACAGACAAGCCTTCGTGGCATTATCGGCGATATGGAGCTTGATGAAGTCCTCTACAACCGGGATCTTATCAACACCAAGCTCCGCGATATGCTTGACCGGGAGACAGACCAATGGGGTGTCAAGGTTGAGCGTGTCGAGATCAAAGAGGTCGACCCGATCGGTGCTGTTAAACAGGCGATGACCGAGCAGACCTCGGCCGAGCGTGAACGGCGTGCGGCAATCCTCAGGGCAGATGGAGAGAAGAGGGCTGCCATCCTGAAGGCCGAAGGTCTCCGGCAGAGTATGATCCTCGAAGCCGAGGGTGAGCGGCAGAGCAAGATCCTGAGAGCAGAGGGTGAACGGCAGGGGAAGATCCTGGTGTCGCAGGGAGATGCACAGGGGCTCCGTATCCTGGCACTTGGCGCCCGCCCGCTTGATAAGCGTGCAATTACTGTCCTCTCACTGGAGGCTCTGAAGAAGATGGCCGAGGGAGAAGCAACCAAGATCGTGCTGCCGTTTGAGCTGACAAGCCTCATCAAGCAGAGCGCGAAGTTCCTTGGCGCAACAGAGGATATGCATGATGAAGATCCAAAAGACTTAATGGAGCTTTCTGAGGATATACTCGGCGAGATGCCTGGAAAGGATGCAATCCATTCAGCAAAAGAGATCTTAAAATCGATCGAAGCGGATATCGATACATCCGATATCAAGATGATCGGAAAAGATAAGATCGAATAACCGGGAACCGGCAGCAAAGCCGTTCCTTTCCTTTCCTTTTTTTAAATCAAACCATAACTTCTATCAGCCGGTACTCCAACCAGCTCATTATGACAGAGATCATCCGGGAACTCGGCAAAGAAGAATTCCACCTCGCAGAAACACTCTGGCGTGAGTATCGCAGCCAGAAAGCAGATGCAATAAAAGAACGGATATTCGGTGTATTTACTGAGGCGGAACTGGCTGCAACAGCCCGTTGTACCCGCCACCCGGAGGGTCTCGAGATGGACTGTGTCTTCACCCCCGAGAGGTACCGGGGCAGGGGTTTTGCCCGCATTGTTGTACAGGCACTCCTTGATGCCTGCGGCGGTGAGGACATATATCCATTCCACCCTCCCACTGATCGCATTCTACACATCCCTTGGATTTGAGAGGATTGAAGAGCGGGCAATGCCACAGACGACCCGTGAGCGTTTCATCTTCTGTTTCGGGGAAATGGAAGGGTGCAACGCCATCCCGATGGTGAGGAGAGGAAGGTAAAATTTTCCTCCCCGCTATTGGTGAGGGTAGTTTGAAGCAGGTGCGGCCATCCGTTCAACCTCCCTGCGAAGCATGTGAGGACGGGGACGGGGCGGTGGGGAAAAACACCTAAGTGAACAGATCCGAATGCTTGATTCAAACACCTGATAACCAGATGATGGCTCGTTCACTATTGAAAAACCAGACTAATCAGCGAAGAGCCGTAAATCCGGCCTTCTGCCGGATACTCAGATCAGGGTATTCTTCCCTCCATATAACGCTGCGATCCCCCCTCACAGATGGAAGAGGTAGGGGAGGAGGATCGGAACCAGGAGCATAAACAGCACCACCCATGAAACCGAGACGACGATCCGATCCACATATCCTCCCAGTCCACGCTTGTCAAGAATCCTGTTTAACCCTTCCCTGAGGATATGGCCGCCATCAAGCGGAAGCATCGGAAGGGCATTGAAGATCCCGACCATGATATTGATCCAGCCAACCCAGAAGAGGAGGTGAATCAGTGGCCAGAAACCATCAAACGGCACCTGGAGGTAGGTGTTCTCAACCGAGTCATAGGGGATCACCCTGAGGAAATCTGCTCCCGGAACGATATTGAGTGGTGCGATCAGGAGATAGAGCATCCCTTCAGGAGAGGCGAGATTGCCAAGTACGGTAACGACACGCTCGCTGTCATAGTACATAATCCCCATGAACCCTGATTCCATTTCGCTGGCAAGTTCCTCCGGCCAATCCGAGAGGATAAGGGTTCGTTCGACAGGTGTGCCATCCGAATCAACAATGAGCGTCAGGGAATCGCCGGGACGGGTTTGGGAGAGGAGTGCCGTCACCTCTTCCCTGGATGCCACCGGCTCGCCATTGACATTCATGATGACCGAAGGGAAGGGGAGATCGGCCTCATATGCCGGATAATCCATGTAGACACCGGTGACAACCGGGGCAGGGGAGGGGGCTACCATCCCGAGGAGGAGGACAAGGGCGATGAAACAGGCTACACCGACGGTGAGGTTGTTAGTGATACCCGCCCCAAACATCCGCATCTTCGGCATGCCATGTTTTTTATCGAGATCTTCCTCATCAGGCTCAACAAATGCACCGATAGGGATGACCGCCAGCAGAAGTCCGGTGCTCTTTACCGCGATCCCCTCGATTCGGCAGAGGATACCATGGCCAAATTCATGGATTGCAATCGTCAGCACAAGGGCGGTCCAGACCGCAAAAGATGAGGGTATAAACTCATTGACACCGGGGATGAGGAGAAGATTCTGGGGTTTCTGGAACTCTGTTGGTTCCGGGCGTGTCAGAAGGGTGATCTCGGTCGTCTTGACGAGCAGGTACATCATCAGGGCTGAGATGAAGACCACCATCAGCACCCCGATAGTCCCATAGATCCTGAAGAATGCCCTGAAGGGAATAAAACGATCAAAAAAACCGACTTTTTCCGTTTTGATCATCATAATAGGGCCATAAAACGTGATATTTTCTGGAAATAAACCATTTCTCCAGATGACCCCGGCTATAACTGCATATAAAGCAATGACAAGAACAACAGGGAAAAGCCAGTCCATAAGTAGGTTTACTGTTTGCTGTGAACCTTCATAAAGCCGTTCATTGTGTTAGAAATCGAAAAGCGATGATTGTCTTTCTTTTTCGAGGAGAGCTGCCACAGTCTTCCAGCTCGATCGGGCACAGGCGGGGGGGATCCCATGTTCCCGGATATACTCTGAGAGAAAACGGATCGTCTTTTTATCGGAAGGATAACCGCTCCCGATATCACCATATTCAAGGGCGAGATCGGCAATCGCCCGATCCCTTGTTACTTTTGCGATGATACTGGCGGCACCGACAATTGGATAGGTAGCATCTGCCCTGTGCTCGGCTACCAGTCTGCATGGGTATGGGAGGAGAGACTGCACCGTATCTGCGTACCGGGCGGCATTTACATCACATGCATCAAGGTATGCGGTTTCTGGCTTCAGTGCCGCAACACATGCTGCATGTGCCCGTGCCACCACCAGGTTCATTGAGATGAGAGGGAGTGCAGCATCAATCTCACCCGGAGAGACAGAGACGACATGAAAGAGGCACATTTCCGTCAGCATAGGGAAAAGCTCTTCCCTTTTGCGGGGACTGAGGGTTTTTGAATCCCTGATTGCAAGAGAGTCAAGCTGCGTGAGATCAAAAACACCGGCGGCTGCAACCACCATCGGCCCGAGAACCGCACCCTTCCCTGCCTCATCCACTCCGCAGAGCATACATACAGATCACTCCGCAAGGTATTTCAACACGTGCTTATGTAAAACCGTATATGTACATCATCGTTATCGGCCTCGGCGGTATCGGGAGAAGCCTTGCGGCCACTGCTGCTGAGAATGGCGACAGCGTTGTAATCATCGACAGGGATGAAGAGCGGTGTGCTTCGATGCTTGAGACCTACGATCTCCTGGCAATCACCGGAAATGCCACCGACAAATCGATTCTCGAGGATGCCGGGATCGATCATGCAGACGCACTTGTTGCAACCACTAGCGATGATGCGGCAAACCTCATGACATGCTGGCTTGCAAAACGGTACTCTGTTCCGAATGTTGTATCGATTGTAAATCACAAGGAACATTCCGAGCTTTTTTCCGAGGTGGGAGTCAGGATCAGCGAAAATCCTGATGAGATCGTTGCCAGATCCCTCTATACCTGGGCAGAGAACCCAAATACCCAGGCACTTGCCTCGATCCATGGGGGAGGGATCTTTGAGATCTCCGTAGAAGCGGATTCACGCGGTGCCAATAAAAAGATCAGTGACCTTGATGTGAAGGATTTCGTCATAATAGCAGTTCACAGGGCAGGAGATCTGATCATCCCGAAGGGAGATCTTGTTATCAGGCCGGAAGACTTAATCACCGTATTCTCTAAAAAAGAGGCTGAATTAAGCAGTCTCCGCTATTTAAACCAACAGTTCACAAAAATATGAAACCGGTCTCTGACCGGTTGCCGTTTTAGAGGAATGCTTTGAGATGTTTGAGCTCCAGGAGGAGCGAGGGGTTTGCTTTGATCAGCTCGGTGATCAGTGTCAGCGTGCTGAATTCCTCAAGATTGATCTTTGAGATAGAATGAACAATAGCATTCAGCTTCTCATCTGATAACCCGACAAAGATTTCCTTGACGGCATAGTTCCGTTCAAGCGCCTTCCCCATGTTTGAGCTGCGCCAGATTGTATCATATGGCATCAATGCGGCTTTTCTGGTGTCACCCTTCTCAAGTGCTCCGATTGCAGTCTCGGCGGCAAGCCGTCCGGTGTACATCGCATTGTAAATCCCGCCTCCGGTGATGGGATCAGAGATCCGGGCAGCATCGCCGACGATCAGCATATTATCTGCAACCGTGCAGGAGAGCGGCTTGCAGACCGATACGCCACCGACAATCAGTTCGATGCATTTGCCATCAGGGAACTTCCTTTTGACGAAACGGTCAAGGTAATCCTTTGCACGATGCCCAGCACCGCTCTTTCCGCCGCCGATACCGATACCGACATTGGCAAGACCTTTTCCTTTGGGGAAGATCCAGACATATCCGGCTGGAGCAACTTCATTGCCAAGATAGAACGAGGTCATCTGTGCATCGATATCGATCCCTGTCATCAGGTACTGTGCACAGGTCTCGATCTCACGGAGTGGGACTGTTGTATCAATACCTGCCCATTTTGCAAACTTCGACTCGATGCCATCTGCAGCGATCGTGACTTTCGCATCCACTTCATAGGTCTTCCCATGCTGTTCGATGACCGCACCGGCAACTGCACCATTTCTCATGATTGGAGCAGTGGCCCGGGCCTTCACATACGTCTCGGCTCCTGCTTCGGCAGCCTTCCAGACAAGTTCCCGGTCAAAGACCTTCCTGTCAAGGACGTACCCGACTTCTGATCCCGCCATCTTCGGCTCAAGGAGCATCGAGAAATCATCAGGGGCAACAAGCTCGGCCCGTTCGATTTCAGTTGCAATCCATCTTGGATCCGGGGGGAGGAAGTCGGTCAGGAGCTCCTTGCCAATACCCTCGGCACAGCGGACAGGAGTTCCTATCGCAGGACGCTTCTCGACAAGACAGACAGAGAGACCTTTATCTGCGGCAGTCTTTGCAGCAAGCGCTCCTCCGGGACCGCCGCCGATGACCAGCATGTCATACTGCCGCTTCATTCCTTGACAACCTCCAGAGCACCGAGTGGACAGACCTTCTCACAGATTCCGCAGTTGATACAGGCGGTATCCACTGTAAGAAATGCATCGACCAGCTC
>NZ_JARVGN010000190.1 GCF_029762515.1 Methanocalculus sp.
GTTGTGAGCAGTACTAGTACAAGAGATAATTTAACCCCCCCCCTGTCACCCTTCATGCATCTTCCTCTCATCTTTCTGCCATCTGCTCTCATCACCACCTCTTTATCTCCCTCTCGCCTTCCTCAGTGATGCCGGATATGGACATTTATATATACATAAAAAACTGTATCTCTGACTATGGCACTCGCTGAGATGCTCACCCCGGTTTCTATCGCCATCCAGCTGATTATCGTTATCCTCGGATGCTATGCGGGGTACAGACTGAAGATAGAGGCAGGATACCTCTTTGCCCTTGCATTCCTGCTCTTTGCAGTCTACGATATCACCTCGATGATGGGATATGGAGATGACATGCTCTCGATCATCAATATCCTCGCCTCCCTCTCAGCACTCGGGGGCATCTACCTGCTCGTGAAGCAGGCATAATCTCTCCTTTCTCTCTTCCTTCCTTCCTCCCTCCCTCTCTCTCTCTTTCTTCTTTCTGCCCGCTCATTCGTTCTTTGATCTTCCGGACTTCCTACCGATCCGCTCCATCCAGAAACGCCGAGAGCACCGCCATGAACTCCTCTTCCGCCTCAAGGAAATGCATGTGCGATGCACCGGCAAAGATCTTCATTACCGCTCCGTCTGTCAGATCGCAGAAGTCCCGGACCGCCAGGGGTGTCGCCTCATCAAACTCGCCGCAGGTAAAGAGCACCGGCAGCCGGAGTTCTCGCAGGACACCTTTCAGATCCTTCTCCCGCAGGCTCCCCCGGACCGTGAACTCAGAGGGCCCCCACATCGCCAGGTAGATCGGGGCCGCCATATATTCGAACATCCGGTTCAGGCAGTCCGGCCAGGGATCCATCCGGCAGAGGTGGCGGCGGTAGTATGCCATCATCGCCTCCTGGTATGCGGGCGAGTCATAGACCTCACATGACTCGTGCATCTCGATCACCGCCCGTGTATCCGGCGGCATCCCGGCGAGCAGCCGCCGCTGGTCTGCTTCCCAGCGAGGTGACGAGATCAGGGGCCCGGCGAGTGTCAGTGAAGCGATATCCTCCTGCCCGTACTTCCCGATATACGCAAGAACAACCATCGCTCCGAATGAATGGCCGAGGAGATGCACCCGCCCCGGTGCAAGCGCCGTTCTGACCGCATGCAGCTCATCTGCGAATCGTTCAAGCGACAGAAGCGAATCATCAACAGGTGCGGGTGAGCGGTATGAGCCGAGCTGGTCATAGCAGATCACCGGCCGGGAATGTGCCAGAGAAAGGAACGGCTCAAATGCATCATAGCTCCCCCCTGGTCCGCCATGCACCAGGATCAGCGGGATGCCGGGCGTATCACCGCCAGCAATACTGTATCCGACTTCCCCTCCCGACACGGAAACCTTTCCTTCTCTTCGGGTATTCATACGGGTTGATTGTGGTTTTGTGGTATAAATCAGTTGAGTACAGTCAACCATCCGCACTCCCGGAGATCTCCGGACAGTATCCCTTTTCATGCTGTGCGTTCAACAGGAAGTACAAGACAATGGAAGCCCACCGGATCGCCACACTCATCATCATCGCCGCATCACTCCTCATAGTAGTCCTCATCTATCCGGCAGCACCGGACCAGATCCCAACCCACTGGAATATCGGGGGCGAGCCGGATGCATGGTCAGATAAGGCATTTGGGCTCGCAATCATCCCGGCAATCCTCCTCGCAACCGCCCTCATCTTCGGAGCCATGCTCAGGTACCTCGGTTCAGGCGACACAAAGACACGGCGGGCAACCGGCTGGTTCATCGTCCTCATTCTCGCCCTCCTCTTTGCAGTCCAGATCTTCCAGAGCCTCACCATCCTCGGCTCTGCAATAGACCCGGCGTTCTTCTTCCCGGTCCTCTTCGCCCTCTTCTATCTCGGTATCTCGATCATCCTCCCCCGGATAATGAAAAGGAATAAAATGATGGGGATTCGGACCCCCTGGACGATGAGGAGCGACGAGGTCTGGGTACGGACACACCAGAGGAGCGCAAATATCTTCCGTATCGCCGCAGGACTCACCCTCTTTGGCGTATTCTATCCCGATCATATCTTCCTCTTCGTTCTTGCCCCCGCCATCATCGCTCTCCTCTGGTGTGTACTCGTCAGCTATATCGAGTACAAAAACCTCAGGGAGATGCCATGAAGGCAGAGACTTCCTGCCAGAAGACCCTTGAAGCATTCTTTGGCCACACCACATTCCGGCCCAACCAGGAGAGGATCGTCGAAGATCTCCTTGCAGGCAGGGACGTCCTCGCCGTCATGGCAACCGGCGGCGGCAAATCCATCTGCTATCAGCTCCCCGCCGTCCTTCTCGGCGGCACCACCGTCGTCGTCTCCCCACTTATAGCCCTGATGAAAGATCAGGTCGATGATATGAACCGGCAGGGAATCAGTGCGGCACTCCTCACCTCGAACCAGACCTATGACCAGAGAAAGGCGGTCGAAGCCGAACTGACAGACGGATCGATCACGATCCTCTATGTCTCACCCGAGCGCCTCGCCCTGCCGGCATTCCGGGACCTCCTCCGGAGAATCAACCCGAAGCTCTTTGCAATCGACGAGGCGCACTGCATCTCCCAGTGGGGCCACCAGTTCAGGAAAGATTACCGTTCACTCTCCCTCATCCGCGATCTCTTCCCGAAAACCCCGATCATCGCCCTCACCGCAACCGCAACCGAAGAGGTGCGGGATGATATCATCACCCAGCTGCATCTCAGGGATCCGATCAAGTATGTCGGCGGCTTTGATCGGGAGAATATCGCCTACACGGCAATCAATGAGAAGCGGGAGTCCGAACGTATCCGCCTCCTTGCACTCCTCATCTCCCGGCACTACAAAAAAGCCGGGATCGTCTACTGCCGTTCCAGAAAAGCAGCAGATGAGATCGCACACGAACTCAGGAGACGCGATATCCGGGCACTCGCCTACCATGCAGGGCTCTCCGGAAATGATCGCTCCCGTACCCAGGACTCTTTCCTCAAAGGCAGGACAGACATCATCTGCGCAACTGTCGCCTTCGGGATGGGGATCGACAAGCCTGATGTCCGTTTCGTCGTCCATTTCCATCCTCCAAAGGATATCGAGTCCTTCTACCAGGAGAGCGGGCGTGCGGGGAGAGACGGAAAACCCGCTGAATCCCTCCTCTTCTACTCAAAACAGGACTTCGCCATCTCAAAAAAACTGATAGAAAAGGAGTACACAAGCCACACCGATCTCTCGATTAGAATCAACAAACTCAGCACCATGCAGGCATGGTGCGAGAGCGCCAGATGCCGCCGCCGGAGCCTCCTCGACGTCTTTGGCGAAGAGTATCCGGCGATGAGCTGTGGAAACTGCGATATCTGCAGATCTGCAACCATGAGCCTTGAAGATCGAATAACAAAAGGCATTGAATCCATATCCGGCCGTTTTGGGATTGATACCGCCGCAGCCATTCTCACCGGGTCGTCAAAAACAGCTGCCCATGCCTCTCTTCCGGCGTTTGGTATCGCAACCGAATGGACCGGTGATGAGGTGAAAAATGCAATTCACGCCCTCATCCGGGATAAAAAGCTCATGCTCTCTAAAAACATGCGGGTAAAGACACAACTGAAGAAGAAGAGACTGGGCTGATCAGAGATACTTTTATTACTCTGATGTACATATTCATACATTACAGAACAATGATGTGTGTAATTGGAGGAATATGATGCAGACCAAGATCTACCTTGACGAGGAGAGCCTCCCGAAGACCTGGTACAATATCCAGGCGGATCTCCCCTCACCCCTTGACCCGCCGCTTCACCCCGGAACCGGAAAGCCGGCAGGCCCTGAAGACTTCGCCCCCATCTTCCCGATGGAGCTTATAGGCCAGGAGATGAGCCAGCAGAAGAATATCCCAATCCCGGAAGATATCAGGGAGATCCTCCAGATCTGGAGGCCATCCCCCTTAATCCGGGCCCACAGGCTTGAGAAGTTCTTGAAGACGCCTGCAAAGATCTACTACAAGTGGGAAGGTGTCAGCCCCGCAGGGAGCCACAAGCCAAACACCGCTGTTCCCCAGGCATACTACAATATGAAGGAAGGGATCGAGCGGATCGCCACAGAGACCGGCGCCGGGCAGTGGGGTTCTGCACTCTCCTTTGCAACGAGCCTCTTTGATCTCGAATGCACGGTCTATATGGTCAGTTCAAGCTACTACCATAAGCCCTACCGGAAATCAATGATGGAGGTCTGGGGCGCAGAATGCATCCCAAGCCCAAGCCCAAGAACCGCATCAGGCCGGGCAATCCTTGAAAAAGATC
>NZ_JARVGN010000191.1 GCF_029762515.1 Methanocalculus sp.
GTCCCTGAGGTATAGAGGATGAAGAGCGGATCTTCAGCATCCATGACTTCGGGTTCACATTCCCTGCCAGCCCCATTCAGGAGCTCGTAGTAGTCGATCTCCATCTCGGAGATGAGTTCGACCTGGGGCCTTGTCCGCCTGACGACGACGATCTTCTCGACACTCGGGGCATTGACAACCGCATCCCCGACGATCGATTTCAGGGGGACGTGTTTGCCACGGCGATACCCGACATCGGCGGTGATGACGACCTTTGCCGATGCATCGCGGATACGGGTATTCAGGGCTGCTGCCCCAAAGCCTCCATAGACGATACTGTGTACTGCACCGATCCGGGCACAGGCGAGCATCGCAATGATATGCTCGGGGATGAGGGGCATGTAGATACAGACGGTGTCGCCTTTTTTGATGCCCAGGTTCTTCAGGGCATTTGCACACCGCTGCACCTCCCGGTGGAGCTGGCGGTAGGTGAATATCCTCTCCTGCTCCTCTTCCTCACCACGCCAGATCAGCGCAACCTTGTTTCTGAGCTCGCTGTTGACGTGCCTGTCAAGGCAGTTGAATGTGATATTCGTCTTCGCATTGACAAACCATTTTGCATAGGGGTGTTTCCACTCCTTAACGGCATCCCATGGCTTGAACCAGCTGAGTTCTTTTGCAATACCATCCCAGAAGCCATCGGGATCTTTCAGATAGCGATTGTACGCCGTCTCCCAGTCCCCGATATTCGAATTCTCCCTGTAGGAGGAATCGGGCTTATAGGTCTTAGCTTCGAGTTTTACATCGAAAGATTCGGACATAATCTTCTCCTCCATGCAGAATACTGCATGGAACCACAGAACCCAAAAGGCCCTTATGCAGTGCTTTACATACACAAATTGGATCACACCATAGATAAATCTTATATTTGCTGAACACCTATGCACTGCATAAGCAGAGAGATACCATAAAAGGAGATTATGGAGAATGACAGGGCAATCCGGGGAAATGATCCAGATCAAGGAGTTATTGAAGAGAAATCCACGCGGGATGAGCATAACAGAGATCTCTTCTGCACTGCATCTCCACAGAAATACTGCCGCCAAATACCTTGACACGCTCAAGCTGAGGGGGGATGTCGACAGAAAAGAGATCGGCACTGCAAGGAATTACTTTCTCGTACAGAGAATTCCGGTCTCTTCCCTGCTCGCCTACTGGCCAGCCCCGTTGATCATCTGCGATCTTCGCCTGAACACAGTGATGGTAACAGAGGGGATACTCTCACTCCTTGGGTGCTCACTGGATGTGATGTATGGCGTTTTAATCGATGAGATCCCGATCTCATTGTTTAAAGATCCCCGGATACGGGAGATCTGCCATAATGCTGTTCAGGGGGAGACAGAGACGCATACGTTCAGGGCAACCATACGAAAGAAGGAGATGCGCATCCGGATCCAGGGGATTCCGGTCGTCTTTGATACCGGACGGGATGGAGCGGCACTCGCCTTCTTTGATGAAACAGGTCACCAGTCCACCTCAAGGGAACTTGATCTGCTGAAACAGCAGTATGCAGCCCTTAAGACCGGACAGAGAGAATACATCGCCCATCTGGACAACAAGCTCCGTATCACCTACATCAATGCCCCATTCGCAACCCGCACCCAGAGGAGCGGGAAACAGGCAGAGGGCCTCCCCTTCACCTCACTCTTCCCGGCACAGATCCTTCATGAAATAGAGGAGCTCCTTCCTGAGATTACAATAGCCAGTCAATCGGCTTCAGCTGATCTGATGATGATCCGAAACGATGGAACCGTCGGCCGCGAACAATGGGATCTCCGGGCCATCTTTGATGAGCAGGGGGGGATCGCCGCATACCATGCAACAGGCAGGGACATCACCGAGCTCTACCGGTGCAGGGAGCAGCTTGAGCAGTACCATAAGAATTTTGAGGAGCTCATCGAGGACAGAACCCGATCCCTCCAGGAGGCAAACAGGATGCTTATGGCAACAATTCGGGAGAAAGAGGAGCTTGAACGGGAACTGCTCTTCATCCAGTTTGCCTTCGATCACGCCTCGGATTCGATCCTTATCCTTAATGAGGAAGGCCGGATCATCAGGGCAAACCAGACGGCATCCACACTCCTTGGCTACACAACTGAAGAACTCCAGGCACTTCATGTCGAAACAATCAACCCGTCAATCACGAAGAGCATCTGGAAGGAGATGTGGGTAGATGGATATCCAGGCAAAAGGATGCGGACCCGCTCCATACACCGGATGCGGAACGGCAGGATCCTGCATGTCGATGTCTCGCGGACCTTTGTCCGGTTCCTTGATCAGATGTACTTCTGTTCGATTGCCCGGCCGCTGGAGGAGAAGGACGGCAATGGGGATCAGACGATCCCATCACATTCATAAAGCCACGGGATGAGACTAACTGGAAAAAGTGGGATATGAGAGATGTTTGAGAAGACACTGATTCCGGTTGCATATGGAGAGAGGCCGGATGAGCTGAGAAAGATCGGTAATTTACTCAAAAGCCTCGGCTCTGAATCGATCTGCCTCTTCCATGTGAGTGACTCCGACTCATTCTTCGGGGGATCGGATCTCTCATGGCTGATGCTTTTAAAGGAGGCACTCGAGGAGATCGGGCTCTCTGTGGATATTCGGACAGGAAGCGATCATATCGCATCATCTATTGCAGAGGCGGCACTTCTGGAAGGTGCAGATGAGATCTACCTGAAGGCAAAACGTCGCTGGCAGCTCCGCTCAATACTCCTTGGAAGCGTATCACGGGATCTCCTCAGGCTTGCTGACACCCCCGTCTTCGTCCATAAGATCCGGCCACTTCTGCCGGGAGAGGGAGAGGGGACGATCACCCGTGATGATCTGATCGTTCTCTATGCAACCGACTTTGATGAGGCATCCAACCGGCCACTGCCCTTTGTAATGCAGTTTAATGGAGGATGGTGCCACATCCTGCACGTCAGGGGAAGGCGGGCAGATCCGATATCCGAGGAGAGGAAAAGTTCCAGCATTAAAGAGAAGCTCTCATCGCTTGAGGAGGAGCTTCGCCCCTATTATGGGCGGGTAACCTCGGAACAGCGGATCGGCAATACCGCTCATGAGGTTCTTTTTGTATCAGATCAGATAAAGGCCGATGTGATCGTCCTTGGCAGAAGCAGGCCCGCATTTCTTTCTTCTCCGATGGGCGATACGGCTGAACGAATCGTCACCGGATCGAAGGCATCCATATTTTTAGTACCATAAAGGTGATTGGATATGAATCGGGCATATTTCAGAAAGGAAACAGTCTTTCTCCTCTCTTCAGGAATTATTCTCCTCTTTATTGCCGCCGGGGCATTGCAGCCGGATCTTCTGGATACAGCAGCGTCCGCCATCCATGCAGGGATTCTCGACAACTTCAGCTGGCTCTACCTGATATCCGCCTTCTTCTTCCTAATATTTGTTATTTCCATTGCATTATCGAAGTATGGAACGATCAGGCTCGGCTATGATGCCGAACGGCCGCAGTATACCTTCTTCGGCTGGGTTGCGATGCTCTTTGCAGCCGGGATGGGGATCGGTCTCCTCTTCTGGGGGGTTTCAGAGCCACTTGTGCATTTCCTCACACCCCCTCCGTTTCTTGAACCGCTCTCCCCCGAATCTGCAGCTTTTGCGATGCGGTATGCATTCTTCCACTGGGGCATCCATCCATGGGCGATCTATACCGTCGTCAGCCTCTCGATTGCATACTTCTCATTCCGACGGGGTATGCCTGCCCTGATCAGCTCCTGCTTCTATCCTGTGCTCGGGGATCGGATCTATGGGATGCCGGGAAAGATCGTTGATGTGCTGGCAGTCTTTGCCACTGTCTTTGGAACTGCGACATCGCTTGGATTTGGCGCCCTCCAGATTCATGCCGGGTTCTCGCACCTCTACGGCATCTCGTCTGCGATCCCGGTTACCATCGGGATCATCATAATCGCAACCGCCCTCTTCATGGCTTCAGCCATCCTTGGAGTGGAGAAAGGCGTCCAGGTACTCTCAAAATTCAATATTCTCCTTGCGATCGTTCTTCTCAGCGTCATCCTCATCCTCGGATCAACCCCCTATATCCTGAATATCTTCTCCTCAACGCTCGGCGGATACATCAACAATGTCATCGATCTGAGCCTCCAGGCCTATCCCTTTGAAGGATATCAATGGAGCCGCGACTGGACGGTCTTCTACTGGGCATGGTGGATCTCATGGTCACCGTTTGTCGGGCT
>NZ_JARVGN010000192.1 GCF_029762515.1 Methanocalculus sp.
CCTCGGCCCGAATGGTGCGGGGAAGAGCACCACCATCCTTATGACAACGGGGCTGATCGAGCCGGACGGAGGGGTGATTGCAATTGACGGGCATATCATGCAGAAGAACCCTCTTCTGGCAAAAGCAAAGATTGGGTACATGCCCGAGGATGTCGGTTTCTATCCCGGACTCAACGCTGCCGAAAATCTCGATTACTTCGGCAGACTATATGGCATGGAGACGGAGAGGAGAAAGAGGAGGATAGATGAACTCCTCGTTACCGTCGGGCTTGACGGGGTTTTAACCCTTGTCGGAGGGTACTCAAAAGGGATGCGGCAGCGGCTTGGCCTTGCAAAGGCATTGCTGAACGAGCCACCGGTGATCATCCTTGACGAACCCACCGCAAACCTTGACCCGGTCGGAGTATCAGATTACCGGAGGATAGTCCGGGAGGCGGCAGCCGATGGTGCGGCATTACTTGTATCCTCGCATATCCTCTCTGAGATGAGTGTGATCTGCACACGGATCGCGCTTCTCTCGCGGGGAAAGCTTGTTGCAGATGGCACCTGGCAGGAGATCTCCGACCATGGCAGCGATCTGATCGTCCGTGTTGAAGGCAGGATTCCCCTCCCGGAATTTTCTCTTGATGGGATCGGATCGGTCTCCTATACTCCTGACAGAAAGGGCGCTGTGATTGTCACATCCCGTGATATCCGTTGCGAGATTGCCGATCTCCTTGCATCTGAGGGAATTCCTCTTCAAAATCTTCAGATAGATGCCGGATCTGCCGAAGAAGCGCTTCTCCAGCGGTTCAGAAAGGAGGCAGAAGCATGAGCAACGGACTCTTTGTGGTTGCCGGAAAGGAGTTTGCAGATTCATTCCGAAACAGGACTGTTCTTGCGATCTTTGCCATATTTTTTGCAATCACGATCATCGGGATGATCGGCGGGATTGCCGAATACCAGGATACACTCGATTCCTATAATGAACGCCTTTCAACGGCAGGAACAGAGGAACGGGGATTAATGGATACACGGCCATCCCCTATGATCGTCTTTGAGTCGGTTGGCGTTCTCCTCGTCACGATGGGAGCGCTCCTTGGGATCACCGCCGGATTTGACCTGATCACCCGCGAGCGGGAGACGAAATCGCTGAAGGTGCTCCTCTCCCATCCGGTATTCCGGGACGAGGTGATTAATGGAAAGGCAATCGGTGCAGGCGGGGCACTTGCATGTATCTTTGCCGCGACAATCGCCGTTTCAATCGCCCTCCTCCTGATCACCGGGATAATACCGGGAGGGGATGAATGGTCATCGATCATGATCTTTGCATTCTCTGCATTCCTGATGATCGTTGCGTATTTCGCTATTGCACTCTGCATGTCTTCAATCTCTGAAACAAGCGGGACAGCGCTGATCTATACCCTCATTATCTTCATCCTTCTCTCCGGCTTACTGCCGGTGCTTGTGGAGAACGGGGCTGCTGATGCGATTGCAGGTGATCCCCCGTCAATGCCACGGGTGATGCAATCCACCCCTGCTGAAGGTGGCATGCGTGCGTTCCAGGGGATGACCGATACCGCAGAGTTCCAGCAGTACAGATCCGAAATGCAGGACTGGTGGTCAAGACGCCAGGCAGTGATAGATATCGCATCGCTCTTCTCCCCGACGATGAGCTTTAACGCAATCTCGGATACGATCACCAGTTCACAAACGGTGCAGGTCAGAGCAGGGATCGGCGGCGGGATGTATACACAGGCAACAGCTAATACTTCCGGATCGATACTCTCTCATCTTCTTGCTCTCCTTGCATTCCCGACCGTCTTCTTTGGTATTGCATACATGCGGTTTATGAGGATGGATCTGAGGTGAGTGGAATGATTAGAAAACTTGTAATCATCGGACTGATCTTGTGTATCCTCATTCCGGGGATGGCATCAGCCAATACCGATTCAAATAAGCAGTATTCAATGTCCACACCATTCCCGGGAAGGGTTGTCGAGGCAGGTGCTGTCTCGACATTCCCACTCACTATTGAAAGCATTGGAAGAGGAGATACAGGCAGGCTCTGGGTCCATACATTCTCGGGCACAACAGCAAACTGGGAGTTCCGTTTTGTAAAAGACGGGGCTGAAGTTACCCATGTCACTCTCCCAACAGGAACAAAAGAGACTGTCACCCTTGAGGTTGAGACAGATTCTGAAACGCCTATCGGAGAGTACCGGATCAAGGTATATGTCGGAGATGCCACACTCTGGCTCACCATTCAGATCGATTCAACGCACCGGGGTGAAGAGGGGTATCTTACACTCAGAACTGTGGATGAGATCGGCCAGCCGGTTGGCGGGGTCTCTGTTGAACTAAAACCAGCAACAGGCGGAGGAGACTCAATATATCTGACCAGTGCCTCAGATGGAACGCTCAGAACCGTCATCTCTCCAAGGGAGTATCTGGTCAATATAGAAAAGGAAGGGTATATCCCGCCACCAGCGGTGAACGCACGGGTGCGTGCCGGAATGACCGAGGATCTCTCTGATCTGGCTCTCCAGACTCGGGATACCGCACTTGATGCCACATGGGAAACCTATGCAGTGACTGTGACACCAGGCAGTTCAACGACGATAGGCATAACCATAGAGAACATCGGCCGTTCAGGTGCGACATTTGTTTCCGGAGCCGAGGATGTACCGGATGGGTGGTCTGTCAGGTACCGGATAGCAACCGGAACCGGAACAGCAACCGAGGATATATCTGCAATATATCTTGCACCCGGAGATAAGCGGGATATCCAGATGGTGGTAACACCAAAATACCGCGAAGAGATCGGATCATTCACCTTCAGATCAGTCATTACAGCCCCGACAGGAGATCGGTACTCCGCGAATATCGAGGCATCTGTCCGTGGATCACATGGCATGGAAGTGTCGCTCGACAGGTATCTGCTGGAGACAACAGGATCCAATCCCCTTGAGTTCCAGGTCACGGTGAGAAACTCAGGAACAGCAGGCGATCTCACAGCGGTTATCCCGGAGATCTCCGCTCCAACAGGATGGAATGCCGAGATAATCCCCGAAACTGTGGCAGGGATTGCTCCAGGGGAACGGGCTGTCTTCAGTGTCTCACTCATCCCGCCATCAAATGTGGTGGCAAGCGAGTACAAGTTCACCATGAAGATCGGATCCGATCAGGCGGTTGTTGAGGATGACTTCCGTGTGAACGTGAAAGAAGGATCATTTGCGGCGATTCTCGGAGTGCTGCTCCTCATAGTTGTCGCAGGAGGGATTTACCTTGGCTTCAGGAGGCACCAGAGGCGGTGATTCATGAGGGACTTGACCCCATCTAAAAACCCTTATCGTCCCGGATAGCATAGAATATACAGATGAATGGCAGGAATCGATCCGATCTCCGGATCGGATCACAGGTGAGCGTTATCCAGAAGAAAGACCAGCAGAGCGGGAAGACAACAGAGGGAGTTGTCACCGCAATTTTAACCAACTCTTCTTTTCATCCCCACGGGATCAAGGTCAGGCTGGCAGACGGCACAGTCGGCAGGGTTGCCTCAATTCAAGGATGAAAAGAGAAGGAACGGGATGGAGTGCCAATCCCATCCCGTCAGCATTTCCGGGCAGAACGCGTTTGATCCGAAAATAAAAAATTGTCGATAGATCAGACAAAACCAAGGTGTGGTGAATGTTGGTGCCTGTTTTTATTGTTTCACGTCTGCTCCAATAACAGAGTGGGCTTTGATAAGGATTAAGGTTTAAGTTAAGTTAATTTATTTAATTCTTTGAAGAGAGTGTTATCAGCTACGATCCGGAAGATTGCCTCTTCACATTCGCACTCCGCGGGATAACCGTATTTACCATGAGAACCGAAGATCCATAAATCATGATTGTTATCGGGATAGATCCGGGCATTGCCCGTGTGGGATACGGGGTGATCGAGAAGCAGGAACGTCAGATACGGCCCCTCTGCTATGGCTGCATCGAGACATCCGGTCGGGATCGGACAACAAGCCACCGTCTTCACGAGATTTATACCCGGATACAGGCACTTATCGCAGAGCATTCACCTGACGAGATCGCAGTTGAAGAGCTCTTCTTCACAAAGAATGTCACCTCAGCAATCAGGGTTGCCGAAGTGCGGGGCGTCATTTTGCTTGCAGCAGAAGAGCGTGGCATTACAATCGTCGAATATACCCCAAACCAGATCAAGCTGGCAGTATCAGGATCAGGGAAGGCAAAGAAAGAGCAGGTGCAGGATAT
>NZ_JARVGN010000193.1 GCF_029762515.1 Methanocalculus sp.
CTCCCCAAACGTTCGAGTTTATTTCTTCTACAACACGTGGACATGGTCCATTTTCTCGCTCAGAAAAATACATATGAGGCATAAAGATAATCTTTTCATTATTTTTATAAACTTATCCTATTGTATTTAGAATACTAGAGCCCATTAAAACAACACCTCTTCTGATTTGCTAGGCTCTGGGAGTTCCGGACCGATTGTGATCAGGTCAATCTGCATCCAGACACAATTCCTTTTTCAAATCAATCTTTTTAAGAAAAGAGTGGGTTATCTCTTTCTGGTATCATCAGTACAGGGCATTCCATTCACTTTCAGCTTCAGCTCGCCCTGGAGTGCATCACGTTCTGCCTGTATCTTCCGTTCTTTCTGGATATTTTTCACCATCATGGCAAAGACGAACATTCCGGCTGCATTGGCAAGGACCATCGGCAGATACACTCTGCTGACAATGGCAACCGCCTCATCAAAGGGCTTCACCATCATGAGCGTGAGTGCCATGTGGAAGACCTCCATCAGAACCGCAAATGCAACAGCTACGGTTGTTCCGGGAAATCTCTTCTTATAATAGATCCATATGAGTCCACCAAAGAGTCCGGCGAAGATGGCGGTAATTGAACAGGAGTACATGGTGATACCGCCCATACTCAGGCGGTAGGCAGCCCCGATCAGCCCTGCCCCAATGCCAACCCAGGGCCCGGCAAGCAGCCCGGCAACCATTGGCCCGAGATCCCGGACATTCACAATAGATCCGAGGAAATCGATGCCGGAGATCGATCCATAGACTGAGAGCCCGCCGAAGAAGAGGATGAGGATGATACGGGTTTTTAAGGTCGGGTTGCCATCGAGGATCTCAGGGAATATCCGGCTCTGTGTCAGGAGATATGCAGCAACAATGATGACGCATATGAGTTGCAAAAGAACATTGAACTGTGGTAAGAACGATCCATCCATGGTGACAATCCAGAACAGGTTGCTGTTCTTTCACAATAAATTATATGGATCTGCGTTCGTCCGGTGGTATTGCCTATATATCCTGAATTGGCTTTAATGGCGATTAAAAGGAATAAAATGAATATGAAGTTTTATTTATAAAAGTCTTTCAAGGATCGCCGCAGCATCCTTCACGTACTCAGGACATTTCGTCGCAAAGAGGTTCTCTGCCCGTGCCTTATCGTATTCATTCTGCTCGCTCAGATCATATCCGAGGAGCCCTGTGCAGTTGATTGATCCGTTCTTTTCTATGAACTCATCGATGAACTGCCGCACAAGTGCCCGCGTCTTCTCGTTTGCGGCGGAATCGCCTGCTTCGGCTTTCCCGTATTTCAGGCCGATTGCAAGGATGGCACCCGAGACGGCGCCGCAGATATTGCCTGTCCGTGAGACTCCGGCGCCAAACCCGCAACTGATCTTCTTTGCCAGATCCCCGGTGAGCCCGAGATCGTCTGCAAATGCCGAGAAGACTGCGGAAGAGCAGGTGAAGCCATTATTAAATGCCGTGAGTGCGTCGTCTGGTTTTGCCATTTTTATATTCCTCCGGATATCGTTTGAATTCCTGTGTGGATATCTTTATCCCGAATTGTTATGAAAAGGAGAGTAAATGCATGCGAATAAATACAGGCGAATTAATCCCTGCATTTAGAATACCTCTGAGAGAATACTTCTGACAGAATACCCCTGACCGAAACCCCCCGCTGATACCATGATAACTATTATCTATTCCTTCACCGGCACCGGCAACACCCTCGCTGTTGCCCGCCAGCTTGCCGACGCTCTTGGCGATACGACCATCATCCCGATCACACGGGCGATGAAAGACGGCCCCCTCCCGCCGGAGGCAGAGACGGCAGATGCAATCGGGTTCGCATTCCCGATTTATTATGTTGATATGCCCGCTATTGTGCAGGAGTTTGTACATGGGCTTCAGATAAGCGGCAACCCCTATCTCTTTGGGGTCGCCACCTGCGGAGGGAGCCCCGGCGGCGCTCTCTTTAACCTCGATGCTCTCCTCAAAACAAAAGGCGCCCATCTCTCCCTTGGCGCAGCCATTACGATGCCCGAGAACTTCATCGGACCAATGAACCTGATGGAGCCGGTGGAGAAGGTTGAAGGAATACTGGCAACTGCACGGGAGCGGATACCTGAGATTGCAGACGCAATCCGCGATAAAAGGGAGTGCCCACTCGAAGGATCCGACTCAACATCCTACCGGGTTGTGGCATCCTTCTTCAGATATCTTATCACATCCGTCTACGGCACTACCCGGCGTCTCCATGCAACCGATCGCTGCAACCGATGCGGGATCTGCGCCCGGATCTGCCCGACAGAGAATATCACCGTCACCGACAATGCTGTTGCCTGGGGCAGCGCCTGCACCTGGTGCTATGCCTGCATCCACTGGTGCCCCCAGGAGGCAGTCGAGATAGGAGGACGGACAAAAGGAAGGCGGCGATACCATCACCCGGATGTGACAGTGAAAGATATGGTGGAGCAGAAGGGGGATAGTAACCCCTCACTACAATAGTTATTTCAAAAAAACGGGAGCTTAATCACCGGGATATTAAGTATCTGAGATTACTGCTCTATCCCCTTAATCGCGTCTTCCGTCTTCTTCGCGAGCTCATGCTGCCCCTCGAGCTCTGCAACCCTCCGGATCGCCTCGAGCCGGTGGACGGCGTCTTCGAGGAATGAGAGGATATCGGCGGGGAAGAGGTCGATCCCATATTCATCGAGGAGATGGGCATGGATCTCGCGGTGGTCGAGCCCCAGCGTCCTAAGCTCGATAATCATGAGGACGAACTTCTGCTCCGGGCATCCGCAGAGCGGCCTTCCTTTGCACTTGCAGTCAAGGAAGTCCTTCTGGAACCGGAGGAGCTGTTCCCTGAGGGTGGAATCGAGCTGTTCGTAGTTGATCCCGCCATCAATCATCTCCAGGTTCGCACCATGAAAGGCGAAATCAGGCAGGCGGTACCCGGCGATCCGCTGGATCTTGCGGACCGCACGGAGCCTTGCTTTGCTTGCGATCACTCAGGTTTCTCCGACTTCCTCATCGAATTTCTTTAAGGACTTCATAGCCTCGCCCATCTTCTCGACAGCCGCAAGCCACTCGTCAAAGATCGTCGGGTCATCCGTATCCTTCACGTACCGTGCACAGCAGGCAGCACCGCCGATGACGGCAGATCCAATCTCGGCTGCAATCCTGAGCGTTTCTTCGGGATCCTTGTCTGCTGCCTTCTTCCCTTCCTTCACGAGCGCCTTGATATCGGCTTCAGTTGCGCCAGCAAGGAAGTTCCGGCATGAGGCGAAGACGACCATCATCGCGATCTGGACCGATCCGACGATCTCGCCAAGCTCATCCTCAGGAACCGGCCCCATTACAATCGCTTCTACTTCAGCGAGCTTCTGTTCCGCATCCTCAAGGGTGATCCTCTCGTTCTGCCAGAGCTTGATGATCTTCAGGACAGCGAGCGTGATATCCTCGCTGAAGTTCTCGAGCATCCGGAAGCCTTCAGGCATCTCCTCGCCATCGCCCTCGAAGTCTGCGTCAGCAAGCGATACAAGCCAGTTATCCCACCGTTCCTGATTATAGAAGATATAGAAGAGCTTCATCGGCTCTTCTTTCTTTGCTTCACTCTTCTTCCGCGCCATTTCATGTACCATCTCACCTGAATCTTAAAGAGGTTACCGCTCCCCTCATCTGCTATTGAGTCCAATGAGGTACCTATGCAGCAGCAGGTGATGGTGCGGTACGGGGAGCTCTTTTTGAAGAGCGAATCGGTCATGCACCACTATATCAGGATACTCACCCGCAACATCGGACGTGCGCTTGAAGCGGCGGGGCTTTCCCATACGATGGAGGAGCACCGGGGGCGGCTCTATATCAACTGCGATGATCCGGTTCGCGCAGCAGAAGCCGCCCGTGTCTTTGGTGTCGTGGATACATCTGTCGTCACCCGGACAGAACCGACGATGGAGGCGATTGCAGCTGCCGCTGTGGAGCTGGTGACCAGATCTGGCAGGACAAAGGGCTCATTTGCGGTCCGGGCACGGAGGGAGGCGGTCAAGGGCTTCACCAGCCAGGAGCTCGGGGCATTCGTCGGATCAGAGATCCTTGATCTTTACCCGGAGTTTACCGTCGATCTCACGAACCCGGAGTACGAGGTCTTTGTCGAAGCCCGCCATTATGGGGGATTTGTCACCGACTCCTTCTCTCCCGGCCCCGGCGGCCTCC
>NZ_JARVGN010000194.1 GCF_029762515.1 Methanocalculus sp.
TTGCCCGCGGCCTGATGGCCCTTGGGGTGGAGCGCGGGAACCGTGTGGCGATCTGGTCGCTCAATTATGCGGAATGGGTAGTAGTCCAGTTCGCAACCGCCAAGATCGGCGCAATCATGGTGAACATCAACCCGGCATACCGGACCTATGAGCTTGAGTATGCCCTGAAACAGTCCGAGGTGCAGACCCTGATCATCCAGGGGCAGTTCAAGACCTCGGATTATATCGGGATGTTCTATGAGGCATGCCCTGAGGCGGCATCGTCGCGGCCGGGCCGGATCAACTCGGATACCTTCCCGTACCTGAAGAATGTGATCTTCCTTGGAGATGAGCCAAAGGATGGGATGTTCCTCTGGAAGGAGATTCATGAGATGGCAGAGGATATCTCACCCGGAGAGCTGAAGGAGCGGGAAGAGATCTTAGAGTTTGATGATCCGATCAATATCCAGTACACTTCAGGAACAACCGGGTACCCGAAGGGGGTCGTCCTCTCCCATCACAGCATCTTAAATAACGGGTTTGTGATCGGGGAGGGGATGCGGTTTTCCGAGAAGGATCGGCTCTGTATCCCGGTGCCGTTCTACCATTGCTTTGGGATGGTCCTCTCAAACCTCGCCTGCGTCACCCATGGCTCGACGATGGTGCTCCCGGCCCCGGTCTTCAATGCCGAGGCGGTGCTGAAGGCTGTCCAGGATGAGCGGTGCACCGCTCTCCACGGTGTCCCGACGATGTTCATCGCGGAACTCTCACTCCCTGACTTTGATTCGTACAGGCTTGATTCTCTCCGTACCGGGATCATGGCCGGTTCGCCCTGCCCGATCGAGGTGATGAAGGAGGTGAATACCCGGATGAATATGTCCGAGATCGTCATCGTCTATGGCCAGACCGAGACCTCTCCCGGTGTGACGATGTCCACCGTCGATGATCCGCTTGTCAGGCGGGTCTCGACTGTTGGCAGGGTGATGCCCCATACCGAGCTGAAGATCGTCGATCCGCAGACACGGCGGCTTGTGCCCCGCGGTGAGCCGGGAGAGATCTGTGCACGCGGCTACATGGTGATGAAGTGCTATTACAATAATCCAAGCGCCACCCACTCCACCATCGATCCGAATGGCTGGAACCATACCGGGGATCTCGGCGTTATGGATGAGGAAGGGTACATCCGGATCGTCGGCCGCCTGAAGGAGATGGTGATCCGGGGCGGAGAGAATATCTATCCTCGTGAGATTGAGGAGTTCCTCCACCACCACCCAAAGATTGCCGATGCCTACATCATCGGTGTTCCTGATATCAAATACGGCGAGGAATTGATGGCCTGGGTGAAGGTCGAGAACGGTGACACCCTCACTGAGGAGGATATCCGGTCGTTCTGCAAAGGCAAAATTGCCCATTACAAGGTGCCGAGGTACTACAAGTTCGTCGACAGCTTCCCGATGACGATCTCAGGCAAGATCCAGAAGTTCAAGATGCGGCAGCAGGCTGTTGAGGAACTCGGCCTCCAGGATGCCGAGAAGGTCGAGACGGCCTGAGGCTGATCTCTTCGTCTCCCCTCCCACCTCTCTATTTAGATTGTATATTCCCTAAAATATTCTGCTCTTAACGGCTCTTTCATGTTTTTCTGCCTTTAACATCTGTTAATATCCCGGATAGGGTGTATCCTCTCCCGCTCTCTCACTCCGGGTATTCCTGGGTCTCTCCCCTTCATTCTGTGTCTTGTTTTTTAGGGGATGAATGACTGGTAATGTTAGTGAATAGTGTCTATTCCCTTGGTGGGGGGAGATTCATATCAATTGAGGGCTCAACTACCTCATCATGGGGTATGATATTGTTCTGATTGATTCGGCTGAGAAGGATTCTTTGTTAGCTGCTTTGAACCACTCAAAGCTCTATGAAGTCCGGTCTGAGATCTATGGCTGCTGTATCAAGCTGCTCACCGATTCCAATGCGGTAAGGCTTCGGTTTTCAGAGAACTTCTTCTTTGCATCGCAGTCGATCCGATCGCACGGGCGGCTCTTTGTCCTGCATAATGCGGCATTTCCCGAAAATGCGGTGCGGTACGATCCAATCTCAAAGACTGTGTTCCTCTTCAACATGACCTATTACGGGTGGATCAAGTCAATAGCTCTTGCACTGGCAGGGGATATCCTGGAGGACGGCCACGGGATCGCCTCCTGCCATGGCGCCTGCCTTGATCGCAGGGGAGAAGGGTTTGCGATTGTAGGAACATCCGGTGCCGGGAAGACGACCCAGACGTATGGGTTCCTCCTCGATCCGGCGATCCGGGCGATTGCCGATGACTGGTTCTTCTTCAGGATCTTCGGCGATGAGGCGCTTGCGTACTCGAGTGAGAAGAACTTCTATATCCGATCAGATCTCGCCGCTGCCTGGCCCGAATTTGCCCCGCTCCTGGAACGGTCCGACTATGATGCTGAGGGCCGGGCGGTTGTGGATCTCCGGTGGGCGATTGGGAAGGGTCGGATCTTTCCACTGACAACACTCCGTCGTATCCTTGTGCTGACACCTGATGCCGAGGGGGTCAGGCGGCTTTCTACCGAAGAAGCGCTCTTTCTGCTGGAGACGAACTCTTATTTCAACCCCCACCTGCTGGTGAAGAGCGGATACAAGGCACAGCTCCGGCAGCAGTACTACCGGCAGCTCCTCGAACGTGTGGAGGTGCTGCTGGTCGGGAGGAAGGGAACGCCTGTTGAGACCCTCGCGGTGCTTGAGGAGATTATCGAAGGGAAATATACAGTTTGATGATTGGGACAGAACGTATAATAGAGATCAAATCAAGGCTTTAGTATATGATCTCTACGAGGGATGCAGATGCCTGATTCCAATCAGGTTGCTCCCGTTGATGGAAGAGAGGAAACACAGAATCCGGAGAGGAGGGTTGCTCTCCTTTATGGAGGTTTCCTCGTTGGATTTCTGGTGCTGGTTCTGATCCTCTTCAATACGATCTTTACTTTTCATGGTCCTTACGCGGTACTCTCGCCCGGATCGTTTGTCCAATGGCTTTTATTAGGTACTATTCCGTTTATTGTCGGGTTCTTCGGCATTCTTAATATGAGGCGGGAGGATATCTTTGGCCGCCCGGTCTATAATGAAACACTCCTGAAGAGCGGGTTTTTCGGTTATCTTATCTGGTCTGTCTTCCTCGCAGGAACGTTTCTTCTCCAGCTGGATTTTGGCTGGCTGATGGAGGGTGTAATCCCAAACATTCTCGGTTTTATCCTGATCTTCAGCATATACGGACTCTGGAGATTAAAGGATTCACAGGAGAGGAAAGAATGATGGGGGTCTTTCGCATTAAGTGGTACATTGGAGGTATTCCATGGATCGTAAGCGTCTGATCATGTTTCTCAAAATCCTGGCGTTCCTGTTGATTCTGGGAGTCATTTATATTCTCATTGGGATTTGGGAGGAAGGTGCAAAGCCGGGTTTTGCAGGGATGATGTTTTATGTGGGTGTCCTGTTTGGCATGGCTGGCATGTACATGGCAATGAAGCTTGAATCGAACCTGAAGTCCTGAGCATATTTTTGGAGCACTCGATGTCATCAAAAACCATATTCAACACCATACTCCGTTCATTTCAGCAGATTGAACAGAAACCCCTGCGGGATGATCTCCTCCTGTACTTTGGGATTGTGATCCTCGTCTACTGCGCATCATTTTTGATGATGCTTCATGAAGGGGATGCCGGTGGCTTCCTCTTTCTTCTTCCCTTCATCATTGTAATAGCAGGGGGGCTTCTCACCGGGGCAGTTCTCCTGCTTGGAACGAGCCTTATCGAGCACTTCTTCCTGCTCTTTGTTGATGTCAGAAAAAGCTTTGAGATGACAATGAAAACCGCTGTCTATGCTCTTGTGGTTGCAATCCCGCTGGCATGGGCGGCTCTTCTCATCCCGAATATCGCTTTTACGGCTCTTCTGATCATCACATTCGTCATCCTGACATTCTGTGGCATCCGGGTCTTCCATTCTCTCTCAATCGACCGGGCGGCCTTTGTCTCGCTTGCAACGGGAGCTGTGCTGTTCTTCTTCTCATACCGTTGGCTGATCGGACAGGGGTGATTGGAATGGCCTATCGTCTTCTTCTTGCAATCGCCGCGATTCTCCTCTCTCCTTTTCTGTTCTATCGAATCTTCGGTATGGTTGTGCAGGTTCGTTCCCGGCAGATTGTGTACGTATCCGTTCTTCTTCT
>NZ_JARVGN010000195.1 GCF_029762515.1 Methanocalculus sp.
ACTCCCGGCAGAAGCCTTTGATCAGGAGATGATCGGGAGGTATGGGGATGATATCCAGTCGTTTGCAAAACGGTTCTCTCTTCAAAGAGACGATGGCGCCCCTCCCGGATATGCGTGAGAGGGATCACATTTCCCTCTCCCAAAATCCGCAAACACTTTTTAATCGGTTCTGGTAATTGTCACCGGGTCGATCTTCGCGTCGATCAGAAGCTCAAAAGAGATCTCCGCAAGCCACCCTGACTTCTCAAACATACTCTGGAAACAGACGCCTGCCACAGGAACGCCGTGCCCTGATACAACGGCCTTTGCCTCCTCAATCGTCACCGGCACTCCCGGCATGGCAAGGCCGCCCATCAGGACGATGATTGCCGGGTGCACTGCCGCACCCTCTCCCGCCTGCATGCCGATACCGGAGACGGGCTTTAACATACGGGCACTCTTCTCATCAAAGAGCGGAACAAAGAGATGTTTCAGATTCATATCGCGCGTTGCATAGGCGAGCAGCTCGACAAACGGGGTGCAGGTTCCGGCACAGCCATAGTAGACGATCTGCGATCCTTCAGGGAGGCTCTTTTCTTTCAGGTACTCCTTAAAGGGCCTGAGTATGCCTGGGACACCGCTTAATGTGGTTATCGTGGTCATAGTCTTTCTCCGAGAGAACCATAGGAAACACAGGTTTATAAATACGATTCTCCAATGTAAAAGAAACGATTCTTCCGGAGGGTTTGGAATATCTTCAGAGAATAGGCGGTCTTCACCAGGAAAAATGATCGTGATTTTTGCGATCCTTCTGATCTTCTGGTATATACTGTCCGGTTACTTCGATCTCTTTCATATCGGGGCCGGGATCATCTGCTGTGGGATTGTGACACTCATATCCGGGGATCTGATGCTGCGATCTGATCGGAGCCTCATCCAATCAGGACGGGTTTTCATCAGTTTCATTCTGTTCCTGCCACGGCTGATGGTGGAGATCCTCTATGCGAACCTCGATGTTGCATACCGGATTCTGCATCCGAAGATGCCGATCGATCCCGACATCCTCATTGTTGATACCAAATTCTCAGGCGATGTGCTGAGGACTGCATTCGCAAATGCAATGACCCTTACACCAGGCACCGTTACCGTGGCTGTTGAAGGAGGGCGTTTTACTGTGCATGCACTGGTCAGGAGCGTTTCAGAAGAGGATCTCCTGCAGAACCGGAGTATCCAGAAGAGGCTTTCAAGGATATTTGGTGAAGGTCCATGATCGATATCTTCCTGGCAAGCGGGATCATTTTGATCCTGACGATCTTCCTCTGCTTCTATCGCGTGGTCTTTGGCCCCGGTGTTGAGAACCGGTTGATCGCGGTGAATACCATTGGTACCAAGACGATCATCATTCTTGTTATCATCGGGTTTATCTACGAGCGGCCGCTCTTCATCGACATCTCGATCGTCTATGCGATGATCAACTTCATCGCAACCCTTGCAATCGCCAAGTACCTGAAGAGGGGGTGTATATCCTGAGTCCTTTGAATATCCTTGCCCTCATCTGTATCGGAATCGGCCTCTTCTTCATGGTCGTCGGTGCAGTCGGGCTGATCCGGCTGCCTGATTTCTATACCCGTGCCCATGCAAGCGGCAAGTGCGATACGCTCGGGGAGGGGATGATGCTGATCGGGTTCATACTCTACGAAGGAATGACGCTCATCTCGGTGAAGCTGCTCCTCCTTGCAATCTTCATCTTCATCTCATCCCCGACAGCCGTTCATGCCCTCGTAAATGTTGCCCATTCGCGTGGGGTAAAACCCTGGAAGAAGGGGGATGAACGGCAATGATCTGGGAACTTGATTTTGCTCTTCTCGTCTTCATGATCATCTGTGCAGTCGCCGCGATCACGGTGAAGGATCTCCTTCATGCAACGATCGTACTCGCTGCATATTCACTGATCATGACAGTACTCTGGGCAGAGATGAATGCCGTTGATGTTGCATTCACCGAAGCAACTGTCGGCGCAGGAATTACGACTGTGCTCTTTATTGCAGCAATCGCACGAACCAGAAGGAGTTCATCAGATTGAAGACGAAAGCACTCATCGCGGTTCTTTTCATCGGTATCATCCTCTTCTGGGCAGTTGAGGATATGCCTGCGTTTGGTGATCCGGATGCTCCGGCAACTCAGTATACCGGGCAGCTGTATGTGGATTCTGTCCTTCCCGATATCGGGATCGATAATATTGTGACGGCAATACTTGCCAGCTACCGTGGCTTTGATACGCTCGGGGAGGTTGTCGTGATCTTCACAGCCGGGATTTCGGTAGCCCTGCTGCTGCGAAGGGGTGGGCGGCTATGATGGAGAATGTCGTCATCAGGACGGTGTCCCGGCTTGCGGTACCCTTCATCCAGATCTTTGCCCTCTATGTGATCGTCCATGGCGCATCCGGGGCAGGCGGCGGCTTCCAGGGTGGTGTCGTCTTTGCCGCTTCATTCATCCTGATGATCATCGCCTTTGGAATGGCGAATGTCCGCCGCCGGATCGATAACAGGGGCATTATGTGGCTATCTGTGATCGGAATTTCCATCTATGCGGGGATCGGATTTCTGGCCCTCCTTATGGCAGGTAACTTCCTCGAATACGCTGCAATAGAAGCGGCACTCGGGATCCCGCACCTCCATGGCATCCTGATCGATCTGGTTGAAGCCGGTATCGGGATCGCTGTCATGGCGGCGATGGTCTCGATCATCTATGATATTGCAGGAAACGGGGAGGAATCATCATGATTGAGTCATTCTATGAACTCTTCCTCTCCCGGTACAACTACTGGATGGCAATCATCCTGATGCTGATCGGGCTGTATGCCCTGATTGCCAAACAGAACCTGGTGAAGAAGATCATCGGGCTGAACATCTTCCAGACGGCGATATTCCTCTTCTATATATCGTTCGCCGAAGTCCGGGGCGGCACCGCACCGATCTATACGGCTGAAGGAGTCCATGCCCTCTATGTGAATCCTCTTCCGCATGTCCTGATCCTAACCGCAATCGTCGTCGGGGTGAGTGTGACAGCCGTTGCTCTCTCGTTAATCGTCCGTATCTACGAGGAGTACGGTGTTCTCGATGAGGATGAACTGATGCTGGCGGTGAGGAAAAGATGACGATCATCAATCATGTTCCGGTTCTGCTGGTTGCAATCCCGATCATTGCATCGCTTCTGATACTTGCTGCCGGGTGGTATGACCGGAGGTTCTGCTATCCGATAGCACTCATCACGATCCTCTCCCAGTTTGTGGCTTCAATAGCCATTCTTCTGCAGGTGCTTGATGGAGGAACCATCCGGTACCATCTTGGAAACTGGGCGCCCCCGCTTGGGATCGAGCTCGTCATCGACAGCTTCAACGGTTTTATCCTCGTTGCTATCCTCCTCCTTGCCGCAGCAACGATCATCTATGCACGGCGGAGTGTCGAGAAGGAGATTACCCCTGATAAGATCGTCTCCTTCTATGTCCTCTTCCAGCTCCTTGTCACCGGGCTTGTGGGAATGACGATCACAGGCGATCTCTTCAATCTCTATGTATTCCTGGAGATATCCTCGATCGCAGCGTATACCCTGATCGCTTCTTCACGCAAGTCTCATTCCTATGTGGCAAGCTTCAACTACCTGATCCTCGGCTCAATTGCAGCCGGGTTCATCCTTCTTGGTATCGGCAACCTCTACGTCGCGACCGGGACGCTGAATATGGCAGAGCTTGCAGCGATGCTTCCGGCATCGTACCATCTTGCAACAGTCCATTCGGCATTCCTCTTCCTTATGATCGGCTTCTCGATAAAAGTGGCATTCTTCCCGCTCCACCTCTGGCTCCCGGATGCATATACAGAATCTCCCTCGGCGGTGACAGTGCTCATCTCGACGGTGATGGCAAAGGTGAGCGTCTATGCACTCTTCCGCATCCTCTTCACGGTCTTTACGACCGCATACATCATCGACAGCTTCCCGGTGACCGGCTTCATCCTCCTGATGTCAACGGTGGCGATTGTTGCGGGTGCGGTACTCGCAATTGCCCAGGAGGATCTGAAGCGGATGCTTGCATACTCAAGCGTCAGCCAGATCGGGTATATCATGTTCGCCCTTGGAGTTGCAAACGAGATTGCGCTCGAAGGCGGCCTCCTGCATATCCTCGGCCATGCGGT
>NZ_JARVGN010000196.1 GCF_029762515.1 Methanocalculus sp.
CTTCAGGTATTGAGGAATATCACCGAGGGGGTAATTATCGGAATTGATCTCAATCCGATAACTCCACTTCAGGGTGTACACACCATAACAGGAGATTTTACAAATCCCCTCATACGTGCAGAAGCACAAAGGATCATAGATCCCGTCAGTATTGTCACCTGTGATGCATCCCCAAAGATTTCCGGGAAGAAAAGCTATGATCAGGCGCGCATAATCGATCTGAATGAAGAGGCGCTCAGGTTTGCCAAGGCAGTTCTGAAACAAGGAGGGAATTTTGTCGTGAAGACATTTCAGGGAGAGCTCTTTAATGATTTTCTTGCTGAAGTCAGGGCGAATTTCTATTCTGTCAGGATATACAGCACAAAAGCAACCCGCAAAGGCAGTACTGAGACCTATATAATTGCCAGGAACTATATTCATAAAAGAGATGACAGAGAAGCTGATTGATCCATATGGGCGTCAGGTAACAAATGTTCGGTTTTCTTTGACGCCAGCCTGTAACCTCAACTGTGTGTATTGCCATGCGGAGGGGGAAGAACAGCCGGATAATTCACTCAGTACAGATGAGATTATCACAATCATCAATGCTTTCTCCCGGTATCCGATCAGGAGCATGAAATTCACCGGAGGGGAACCCACTCTCCGTAAAGATCTGATTGAGATCATAAGCTCGGTTCCATCACATATCGAGTCGTCAATGACAACAAACGGGACACTGCTTGCAGATTGTGCCCATGATCTGAAGAAAGCGGGCCTGTCGCGTGTGAACATCAGCCTTGATACACTCAGGCCCGACCGGTATAAACAGATCACCGGAAAAGATCTCCTGGGAGATGTTCTTGAAGGCATAGATTCTGCCCTTGATGCCGGTCTGACGCCGGTAAAATTGAATATGGTTCTTCTTCAGGGAATAAACGATGATGAGATCCCTGATTTCTTCAGGTTTGTCAGGGGAAACCGGAATCTGATCCTTCAGATCATCGAACTTATGGAGTTTAATGAGTGTACCTCACATGCCGATGTAGATGGACTTGAGAAGAAGATCGCCTCACAGGCAACTGAGATCCTGACACGGAGGATGCACCATCGAAAAAAATATTGTGTCGATGGGGCAGAAGTGGAGGTAGTTCGTCCTCTGCACAATACCGAGTTCTGCGCTCATTGCAATAGAATCAGAGTGACATCAGATGGGAAACTCAAGCCCTGCCTTCTCAGAAGGGATAATGAAATTGATATCAGGGGAAAAACCGGTGATGAACTGGATCAACTGATTCATAAGGCCATCAGTCTTCGCCAGCCTTTTAACCAGTGATGATTTCAGACAGAATTTGAATCAGACAACGTCACCTTCTCTTTACCACCTCTGGCACCAGTATTGTTCATTTTCCTGAAGAACAGGTACATTTCTCAGGAGAGGACATCTGCCGAGACAGTAACCCTTTTTTCCACCCCCTCCATATAATCCCCTATGATGATGGAAAAAAATGAATATGCTCGTGAACTTGACTATCTCTATTCAAAATCTCTTGTTCTTGAATCGATATCTGAATTTCACCCGGTCTTATGGTTTCACTGGATGGATGCCGTCGCGCACCTTGATTATACACTAAGTATTGCAGGATTCAGCTATGAATCGCCGCGATCCATCATGGCAGGAGAATATATGCGATGGAGGATTGACGAGGAGAAGAAGGGGGACCGTCCACTATTCCGGCCATTTGTCAACTGGCTTGCAGAAAATCATCCGGAAACCTTTTCAAAACTTCCAATGCTCTGGCAGGGTATTTATTCAGATTCTGATCCGGCACAGTACCGGAGTTTCCGTATAGTCCTCGATCCGTCATCAACCAAGCCGATTCCATCGATTGCGTTCCGGAGCATGATAGATGATCTCTTTGCAAAGGAGCTCATTAAAAGCTTATATAATGGTGCATCTCTTGCAACACTCTTTGAGACCTATAAAAGAAGCCGGTCAGATTAGGAAGGCATCATGGATCCGGTCAGGATTTGTTCAGATCTTATTCGAATAAATAGTGAAAATCCTCCCGGGATCACTACCGAGGTAGTCGGCTATCTCAGTGATCTCCTTGCATCCCTTGGGATTGCAACAGATATCATTGAGAATACTCCGGGACATTGCAATCTTATCTCCAGAAGACAGGGCGATCCCCTCCTTCTCTGCGGGCATATTGATGTCGTTCCCGCACTTGATGAAGGATGGACGCATCCCCCCTACTCAGGTTTCATAGATGATACTTTTGTCTGGGGGCGGGGTAGTACGGATATGAAAGGAGGCTGTGCTTCCCTAATCGCAGCCCTTGCCTCCATCATTGATGAAGGGCTTGATCCTGCGGTCTCCCTCGCTTTTGTCTGCGATGAGGAGGTGGGCGGCCCTCATGGTATCCATCATCTTCTGAATAAAGAGCTGCTTTTACCCTCTGACTGTATCATTGCAGAGCCGACCCCTTCAATCGCTCCATGTATCGGGCAGAAAGGACTCTGCCGCTTTACAATGGAATTTAAGGGTTCTCCCGGCCACAGCTCTCTCTATCCGGCGGTTGGAAAGAGCGCTATCATGGATGCAATGGAATTTCTTGAATATCTGAAGCAGATTCACAAACGGGAATTCCCAATTGACCCTGCAATGTCCGGACTTATCAGCCATTCCGAGGCTGTGCTTGAAGGAATCTTTCAGACATCGGATCTTCGCTCTGTACTGACCAGAATAATGTATAATCCCGGTGTTATCTCAGGGGGTGAAAAGGCAAATATCGTAGCCCAGAAATGCAGGCTTGAAGTTGATCTCCGCCTTCCTTTCGGATGTGATGCTCACGAACTCCTGAGTGAGATCAGATCATATGCACCTGATACTGAAATTACCCCCTCAAGCATCTGGAACCCATCCCTGACTCCACCGGATGCGAATATTGTCCGGAGAATCTGCGATCAGATCGGGATAATCCATAACATCAATGCAGAGCCGATTGTCCAGTGGGCAGCCAGCGATGCACGTGAGCTTCGAAAGAAGGGGTTCGATGTGGTTGAATACGGGCCTGGAGATATCAGGACACTGCATGCTATTGATGAACGGGTCGCACATGAGGATCTCAGGAATGCAGCCAGAGTGTTTAGGGGTGTTATCCTCTCGTATCAGGGTCAATCACCCTGAAACAACCATCTTCCCTTTTATACTTTGAGTTGCAACTGATGGATCATGAATCTGAGGCGTGAGGGGTATCTGCTCATTGCGATTCTCTTCATCGTTTTTGTGAGTGGATGTACCGCACCTCCCCAGTCGATCGTAGAGACACCTGCCATCACACCTGAGCCGGTACAACCAGCTCCTCCACCTGTAGAGACCCCGGGTGTTGTTATTGATCCATCTGTAGTTGTACCCGCAACTCCCTATCCAACAGGCCCCCAGAAGCCCGAGCCTGAACAGGTTCCATCCTCAGTCACATCGCCTCAGGAAACAGTGGGATACAAGACGGTCTATTCAGAAACGATTGAACCACGTTTTTCTGAAACTGCCATGATCGTCGAGGTGACAAAGGCCCCACTCATCATTACCGCAAAAATCACTCCTTCGACAGTCACCCGAACTATTGTCGGGACAAGTCAGTATGGGTCGAAAGATGAATTCTCGGTGGTTGTCACACGGCCCTCTGAAAATGCCTGGTTTGAATGTACTGTCCGTGACGCAGGAACTGGTGAGATCATCGTGCAGGACGGATACAGCCGGGGATATACACAGAATACGAACATGGCAATCACCGTCCGGAGAGCAGGTGTTTATCACATCACGTTTGGCGGGAATTTCGTGAAAGCGGAGGTTAAAATGCAGCTCCCTGAGACTGCAATTTTGACAGAGCCAATAAACTAATCAATATCTTTTTATCAGAACATCACGTATAGAGTAGAGCACCTTTGCAGGGTCCCGGTAGGGTAGTGGATATCCTAGAAGCCTGCGGAGCTTTTGACCCGGGTTCAAGTCCCGGCCGGGGCGTCCTTTATCTTTTCATTTCATGAATTAACCGATCATTTATGCATTTTTACCAATCCGAATCAGGAAACCTTCATCTGTATTCCCGGATATACAGAACGTCAGGTGAATAACCGATGAAATATGAGATACGGTACAAGCCATCCTTCTCACTTCTTGTGGTAA
>NZ_JARVGN010000197.1 GCF_029762515.1 Methanocalculus sp.
AGCGAATATTTCCTAATCCATAATTAATTATTGCTATTTCCATACATTCACCAAAGATAATCCCATTGTAATGCCATCCCCTTCTTCACATCCCTATTAACTCGCTTCCCGAGTAATACCTCATAATACTTCGGCGCAAGCCCAAGCCCCGGCCGGACACACCGCAGGTTCTGCTTTGTAAACACATCCCCGGCCTTCATATGCTCAGCAACATACAGCGACCGTCGGAACATTAAGGATTTTTTCTCCGCCTCAGTTGGCCCATACACTACCCCGCCAAGTGATTGCCAGGCGCGCTCTGTCTCATCCACCAGCATGTTCAGCTCAGCTGGCTCTATTGAAAAGGCGCTGTCCACCCCGCCGTCAGCGCGGCTGAGCGTGAAGTGCTTCTCGATCACCGTTGCGCCATGGGCGACCGCCGCAACCACCGCACCGATACCAAGGGTGTGATCTGAGAGCCCAACCTCGCAGCCGAAAAGCTCGCGCATATGCGGGATAGTGAGAATATTGCTGTTCTCCGGCGTTGCGGGGTAGGTGCTCGTGCATTTGAGGAGGATTATGTCCCGGCACCCGGCATCACGGGCGGTACGAACCGCTTCATCGAGTTCCGCTATGGTTGCCATGCCGGTTGAGATGAATAGCGGCTTGCCGGTTGCCGCTACCTTTCGGATCAGCGGGAGGTGGTTATTCTCAAACGAGGCAATCTTGTATGCAGGCACATTGAGGGCCTCAAGGAAATCAACAGCCGTCTCGTCAAACGGTGTTGAGAAGCAGATGAGCCCAAGCTCCTCTGCCCTCTTCATGATCGGCTCATGCCACTCCCAGGGGGTGTATGCCTGCTTGTAGAGATCATAGAGGTTCTGCCCTTTCCAGAGGCTCTTCTCATCGCTAATGAAGAACTCTCCTTCACTCACGTTAAGAGTAATCGTATCAGCTGTATAGGTCTGGAGTTTGATCGCATGGGCGCCCGCCTTGGATGCTGCCTCGACGATAGCCAGGGCGCGATCGAGGGAGTGATTGTGGTTCCCGCTCATCTCGGCGATGATGAAGGGGGGGTTATTTGGACCAATTATATAATCACCTATGTTCATGACGGATCACCATAGTATATGAATCAATTATTGAGCGATAAATCACCCTGACTAATGATCTGAAGAATGTAACGTCTGCCGTTATATTCAAACCAAGCAGGATATTTCTCATTATCAACGGTTCTTAATAAATTAAAGTGGTTTTTTAAGGGACAGTTAGTGTCAATCTGACTGTCTTCAGGACGACGACGGAGATAATACGTTGCCTCTCCATCCTGGGGAATAGCGGAATGAATGACGTCTGGATACTCGTGTACAAAGTATCTGCATAAGTCATTGATTGCCTCACCTAGTGCATGTTGCATTTCACTGAGCAGTTCACTTCCAGAAAATGACAATATAACCTGCTTGTATAGTGATCCACTATCAACAGATTCTTCTGCTTCAAATAATGTAACCGGGATATCATTCTCACCCTCAATGATTTTCCATGTCATAGGTGACCAGCCTCTTCCTCTGGGTAAATCACTTGCATGAACCACCAGATTGTTGCTGTGACGTGACAAAAGAGTGGCATTGACAATTTTCCCATAGCTCAGGTAGAAACAGATGTCTCCTTCTGGTAGTTCAGAGGCATCATGAGCCCATCTCACCTCATGCCCTTCATAGATCCATTTAATTATGAGATCTGGAATGAAAGCATTCATCCAGCTTCCGGAATCAGAGCAGACGCTGATACTCCCCCCCCCCCCATCAGGCTTGTCTTTAAACCCAAGCCCTTTAAAAATCCTTTGCGAACGAATATTCTCTGATTTCACTCTTCCAAAGACTAATAAAACGGATTTCTCGTCTCTGAATTTTTGTATTGCTGCATTCAACAGCGATTTTCCTATACCCCTACCCCGAAATTCGGGGGCAACAACATAATGTAATTCCCATCCCAGTTCTTCTTTCTCAAACCGAACCTGCCCAACAGGAATTCCAGACTCGGTCTCTAGAATATAGATAGAACAACCATCTATATCCCGAAGCCTGCTGTGGAACCACTGGCGATGGGTTTGGGAGGATATCGGATCGGGTGAGAATGAATTCTTTCGGGTATCAGAATCATTAGCCCAGGCAAGCAGTAATGCCTCATCAGCCAGAGTGGCATGACGGACATGTAATGGGGTTTCAGGCGTCATGGTCAGCATGGCCAGAACGCGATCGATCCCTCTCCCATCAATGGTCTGATGACACCTCTGTGACCAGGTTTCATCGATCCCTTTTTCGAATAAATCACTCAGACAGTCCCGAGTCAGCTCTTTGGTTACGCAATCTTTATTTCCGAGCCATTGTATTAACCCTCTATCCTGTAATCCTTCAGCGATTGGAACCTGATTCTCCGCAAGTGTCACAACAATCGCAGGAAGCCCAAGGCACAACCGCTCCCAACTGGTCGCCCCGGCAGCGCCGATCGCAAGATCTGCCTTTGCCATCAGGGGTGCTAACGTCGGAAGCGTACCGTGCAGGTGAATATTTTGATGCCCGTGAGCCAGCTCCTGTAGGGATGCGGTATGAGGGCTGTTGTTAGCGATCACCACATCAACCTCGATATCCGGCCGGTTCAGGCTGATATAAGCTTCAAGTGCTCGTCCGGTCAGGTTGTCTGAATCTGCGCCACCAAACGAGATAAGTATACGTTTGATTGGCCCTTCCCTTGGCGTAGTACATTCATGAATTTCGGCATATATCGGTTGTAGGAGTGCATAATCAGGGCCAAGGAGCCGGGTGCAGCCCTCTGGAAGAAGACCGTCATACCTATTCTCCATATCCGGAACAAGGTTCTGATCGAGCAGAAGATCACAATCATGATGCCGATCGGCAAGATCATCGATCCCCATGATCCGGTCAACCAAGGGGCGGAGTCTCTCCTCCCATCGCTGATCAATCCCATAATGATCGATAATCAGCCAATCCGGCTTTATCTGAATCGATTTGATTACAACTGCTGTTGCATCTGCGTCTTCCTGCCAGGTGGCACCCAGCCAGGCAGCATGGACGGGATCGTTTCCGGGAACAAAATTCTCACGGGGAGAAGGGAGACGATGAACCGCGAACCCCTGCTCTTCGATGTGATCGCAGAGATGCCCCCCATGCTCTCGGCAGATGAAGAGGATCTGTGCCCCCGACTCACGTAATGCTTGCGCAAGGGTTAGGCAGCGGATTACATGCCCGGTGCCTATTGTTAGGGAGGCGTCGGTGCGGAAGACGATTAGCATATTATTACAACCATTAATCCTGTTTTAATAATCGGAACATCATCTCAGCGCTTATCCAGTCTTCCGGCGTGTCAATATCCTGTACACGGTAACGTGGTAGAATAATAGGTATAGTATACCCCGAAAAAAGAGGTAGTTCTTGTATCCATGCTTCTGAACGTCCCCAATAAAACTGACCCGCATCATGGTACGCTTCTTCAAGATCCTGTGATCGTGTTGAGAAGTGTTCGGGTTGGAACATCTCAATCCAGCCATCTGATGTGATCTTTATGGCACGTTGTATCGGGAAAGGATAGCTCGTGACTGAGAAGGCATAATCACTTCCAGATTCCTTGAGGGCTTCAAGACCATGTCGAATATCATCCGAAGTCACAAAAGGAGCGGTTGCATAAATACAACAGACATGGTTAAATGATATACTCTTTTCAGCAAACCACTCAATAGCATGCCGAATCACTGGAATGGTGCCAACATAATCATCTGATAGCTCTTTAGGGCGCATAAATGGCACTTCAGCACCCCATTCACGAGCAACAGCCGCGATCTCTTCATCATCAGTTGAGACGATGATCCTATCAAAGCACCCACTTTCTCTTGTAGCTTGAATCGACCAGGCGATAATAGGCTTGCCACAGAACTCCTTGATATTCTTTCGAGGAATTCTTTTACTCCCCCCACGAGCAGGAATGACCGCAAGCCTCATCCTGTTACCGCCCTTCGCAATGTATCCACAACCAGATCCTGCTGCTCTTCAGTCATTGTCGGGTACATTGGAAGGCTGATCGCCTCCGCATAATATCGTTCAGCCTCTTGATAATCACCCTTAGTGAACCCCAGTCTTTCGTACCATGGTTGAGTATGTACCGGAA
>NZ_JARVGN010000198.1 GCF_029762515.1 Methanocalculus sp.
AGCTCTCACCCGACCCCGCAGAATCGCACACGGCGGGCTCCCCCTGCATCTCCCGCTACGCCAGCCAGGCCAGCTCAACCACCCGGGACTCCCGGTGCCCGAACAGCTCCTGCAAGAAGTCAGCCTCGAAGACCTCGCGGTCCGGCCGAAGAAACTGTCCCGCTGATTGAAGCAGATGTAAACCAATGCACTAAAGAGTGCCAAATACCTCAATTCATTCGTGGAAATGGTAAGCAGAAATAAAATATACTATTACTGAGGCTATAGGTGATGATTTGATTCAATTTCCGGATTTCATGACCGCAGTGCAAGGCACTCTTGACAGGACTATCACACCCGATGCTAATCGGGGCCAATATGATGCCATCGAGAGCGCACTGGATCGTTCCCTCTTCATCGTTGCAGGGCCAGGGAGCGGGAAGACCATGGTCATGGCATTGCGGGTATTGAAGCTGGTTTATGTGGATGGTATAGACCCGTCGACTATTCTCGTCACCACGTTTACCAAGAAGGCAGCGGCAGAACTGCGATCCCGTATACTGGGTTGGGGGGATCGTCTACGTGGGGTGTTTGTCGAGAACCCGGTCTACGCTAACTATTGGGAGATTCTGCATTCGATCGATCTTAACCAGATTGTCACCGGAACCCTCGACAGCATCTCTGAAAATATTCTGCAGGAGTACCGGGAACCAGGCAACCCCGCTCCGGTGATCATCGAAGAATTTATTGCCAACGCCATGATGGTTCGATACGGGCTGCTCGATGGTGGTCGATTCCGGAATGAGGACCTGAAATCATACCTTCAAGATCTCAATGGACCCTGGCCTAGGTTAAACACCGGAGGGATGGCCGAGATTCTGATCGAGATCAAAGATAGGGTATTTCATGATCAGGTTGACATCGATGCCTTCTGCGCGTCTGGTGCAGACTCTGGGATTGGAGTGGCCTGTGATGCGATACAGGCTTATTTAGAGGCTCTGGAGGAGCGGTTGCTCTATGATTATGCCAAGATAGAACAGGTATTTTATCAGAAACTGGTACAGCAGGATCTCGCCGAATTCACATCAAAAATTCGTTTTGTGCTAGTGGATGAGTACCAGGATACTAACCTTCTCCAAGAACAGATCTACTTCGCACTAGCAAGCTATGCACTCCAAAACCAAGGAAGCATAACCGTAGTTGGTGACGATGATCAGTCGATCTACCGTTTCCGTGGGGCAACAGTGGACCTCTTTACGCACTTCCCAGCACGAATAGAGGATGCGCTGGGCATCCGACCTGAATTAATCACCCTTTCGAAAAACTACCGGTCCACCCAAAATATCGTCGAATTCGTCAAGCAGTTTGTAATACTTGATGAGACCTTCCAGGAGGTGCGGGTGGCGGATAAGCCTGCAATTGAGCATGCGAGAGAAGAAATGGAGGTGAACTATCCGATACTGGGTATGTTCCGGGATGATATCGATACTTTAGCACAGGATCTTGCTTCATTTATCAAGGATGTGGTGCATAATGGAGGGGTCCAAATCAGCCAGAGCAGTGCAATGGATGCCATCCGTGTGGATGCCGATCGAGGCGGATCCCCAGCAGATGTCTGCGTCCTTTGCAGTTCCCCCCAAGAAGTGAAAAATAACGGGGAGCAACGGTTGCCAGGGCTGCTCCGGGATTATCTGCAGGATCCCCCCCATTCCATCAATGTCTTCAATCCACGTGGGCAGAACCTCGGGGACATCCCCGATGTACAGGTTCTCTGCGGGTTGATGCTGACATGCATTGATCCCGATCATGCCATCGAGGATGGAATGCGCACAATACCAGGTGAAGCAAGGAACAAATTTGCGACCTGGAGGGCCGCCGCTCAAACCCACATACGCCAGCATACTGAACGGCATGGGGGGATGACCTTGGCGGAATTCGTTCGCTCCTGGCATAAAAGAACACCACGAGATGCATTTTTAGCAAAGCGGGAATTACCTCTTCTCGACCTGGCATATAAATTAATAACATGGATATCCCCCATGCAGCACGATGTCGAAGGCCTCGTCTACCTGGAGGTAATCACTCGAACGATCACCCAATCTGCCGTCTTCGCCAGTTTTGGCAGTGAGATAATCTTCGACGCGAAAAACCCTGAGCTTGAGGAAAAATCCATCCAGGATGCCATGCGGGGGATCTTCATCCCCCTCGCGACCGGGGCGATCGATGTCAACGAGGATCTCCTAGAGACCATCCCCAGCGATCGCATCCCGGTCATGTCAATCCATCAAGCAAAGGGGCTGGAATATCCCTTGGTAATTGTTGATGTAGGATCCGATTTCAAAGATCGAAAATCTCCGGCGTTCAAGCGCTTTCCCTCTAAAGGGGGGAAAACGTGTGATATGGAGGATGAACTTCGTGCGTTCTCTTCTCTGCAGCTTCCTCGCCGCTCGGGTTTTGATCGCGCCTTCGACGACCTAAGAAGACTCTATTTCGTCGCATTCAGTCGCCCACATGATGTTCTTCTCCTTATAGGCTTGAACAGTGTAAAGGATGGCTATTACACACGTTCTAGGATACATAAAACCATCCCCAATGTTGCGACAGGGTGGGATCGTCACGGAACATGGAATTGGGGTGATGGTCTGCCAAACATCATTCACATATAGCAAGGGGGATGGAGATGACATTAGCAGTAAAATCAAAACCGTATATCATTCCCGAATATAGCCTTACCGGAGACCTGCTCAGTTACCAGACTTGCGGGCTCCAGTATCGTTACCAGAATAGAGGAGCTCTCCCGCCCTCAATTCCAGTGCAGCTCTGGTTTGGAGAGTTTATCCATGGAGTCATGGAGGAGGCGTATAAAACATGGCGGACAGACCCAGCATCGTTCCGCTTTCCCTGGTCATGGGAGGGCGAGATCCGGGCAATCGAGATGAACGTCAATCGTCGCTTGAAAGCAAAAGGTCTCCGCCGGCCACCCCGTCTCTTCTGTCCATATGATGAGACGATGAATACACCAGGTACCTGTCCCGACGCCGATCACCCCCACAAACTCCTCGCCAGTAGGCGAGCTGAAGCTGCAATCAATACCTGGGGCCCTCATCTTTTCCCCCTCATCGATAACGCAGAGGTCAAGCTCAAGGGATGCAGGGAGATGATCTCCTACCAGGAGGGGGTTCATCGGTCGAATTATTATGGAATCAAGGGAATTGTCGATGTTATCAGCTCGGTCTCGATTGAGAGGGTGCATGCAGGAAATCTGATCCACCACTACATCAACGCCAACCCGGAGATCCGGGCAATGATCGACGAACTCTCATCATTGGACTATGAGATCATTATTGATTACAAAGGGATGCGTCGTCCTCCGGTCTATCTCAGTCAGAGTGTCCGCAATCTCACCTGGAACGCCCATGAATGGCAGGTGCTTACCTATGCATGGCTCAGGTCCCGGCAGGTGGATGCGCAACGGCCGATTGCGGGGATCATCTTCTACCTGAACGAACTGGTCCCCTCGGCAGATGACATTGCGAACCTTAAACAAGAGTTGAGAGATGGATTGACAGATATCCAACCGACAGGGAGAATGGACAAACAAACTTTGGCGAAATGGAAGAGGGGATCGAAAAAAAGTGCTCTATCCCCCGAGCTGCGCGAACAGAGATGCATACGACTGATTCCCATCACCGAGGAACGTCGACAGCAGAGTCTTCGAGCATTTGATGAGGTCGTTGCAGAGATCGAGAATTCCATCGTCCAGGAGATGAGACGCGGATCTATCCAGGGATGCTGGAGGCCGAATCCGGTTGAGAAAACGTGTACAGCGTGTGATTTCAAGCATATCTGTCCTGCAGTGAAGGGCAGATATCGAATGAGCGTTCTATAAATATCCCAGACATTTTTCTAATGTTTCCCCATGTACTGCCCTAATTTACGAGCTCACTTTCCTTATTGTTTTAAATATACGGTGAATCCCGTTCCACCTTTTCTCGGGGCAACGACAAGACCCCATTTTACAGCCCGCATAATTGGAAAAGGAATGTTTTCACTAATGTATGCGATCTTCATTTTCACCACACCAGGTCCATGCAAAGCATCGCCACATGCTCCAGGAATAGTTACATTTGTCGACAGCTTTCTCTGCCTCAGCTTCGTTCACCAAGCGGGTATTGGTTT
>NZ_JARVGN010000199.1 GCF_029762515.1 Methanocalculus sp.
GCTCAACCGTCTTCTGGTGCGATCTCGTCTCAAAGACCACCTGGTTCTTTCTGAACCGGACATTCTCCTCGTGGAGGAATCCCTCGAGATACTGGTTGATCCCGACACGGACACCTTTTGGCCGGGTGATGACGCCGAAGACGGCAGGTTTTCCATAGCCGACATGCACGGTATCTGCCAGGAGATCGAGTATGGCCAGATCGTGCTCGACGATCATAATCGGGCGTGAGAGGGCAAGTTCCCTGATAAGCCGGGCAGTTGCCATCCTCTGATAGATGTCAAGGAAGGGTGTGATCTCGTCAAGGAAATAGAAATCTGCTTCCCGTGAGAGTGTGGCGGCAAACGCCACCCGCTGGAGTTCGCCTCCGGAGAGCGTGTCGATGTTCTTATCGAGGATCGTCCCAAGACCAAGTTCACTGATGTAGTGTTCAAGACGGCCGGTCTCATCGGTCTTCCTGAGAAGATCCTCGACCTTTCCGGAGAAGACCTTTGGTATCCCATCAATATACTGGGGCTTGACCGCAACTTTTACTCCTCTCTCTGCTACTGCCTTGATGTAATCAAAGAGTTCGGTTCCTGCATACTGTTTCAGGATCAGATCCCAGGTTCCCTCTCTCTCCTCCTCTTCTCCGAGATTTGGTTTCAGCTGGCCAGAGAGGATGGCAACAGAGGTACTCTTCCCGATGCCGTTTGGACCAAGGATACCCGAAACCTTCCCCTCAACCGGGATGGGAAGGCCATAGAGGGCAAAGCCGTTCTTTCCATACCGGTGGGTTGGATTATCCAGCTCAACAGGGAGGGTGATGATGTCAATCGCATCAAACGGACACTTCTTGACGCAGATGCCGCACCCGACACAGAGCTCTTCAGAGATCTCTGCTTTTCCGTCTTCCCCGATGATAACGGTCTCATCACCGGTTCTGACGCGCGGACAGTAGATGATGCATTCGGTGCCACACTTCTTTGAATGGCACCGATCCCGATGGACGACTGCAAGACGCATGGATAATCAGAGAAGGTTTGTTGTCAGGAGGATTGTCCAGGTGATGAACCAGATGGCAAATGTCATGAAACCCTGGTAAAACCAGTCTTTCTTGCCAAGTTCCGTGATATCAATCCCGATGATTGTAATGACATGTTTCTGAAAGACAATTGCGGCAAGGAGAAGCAGAATGGTCAGCATCGTATTTGGCTGTATACCTGAAGCATCAGGGACTCCTCCAAGCATAAACGACAGGATACCTGCAATAAGACCCATCAGGCAGGCTATGAGAGTCCGCTTCACCCGTTTCTTATGCTGATCCTTCTTCTCAATTCGTTTCTCTGTGGTATCCTTACTCATCTTCGCACCAGTGGTGTATTTTTTAGTCTTCGCATCTTATGTATCTTGGTATTCACATGGCAACAGACAAAGGAATGAGCGGGCTTGATCTGACCGCATTAACAGCGGAGTTACAGAGCCTTCTTCCTCTCTGGGTCGGCAAGATTTATCAGTACGACAATACAAAATTCGGGTTTCGTTTCAATGGAGAGGATAAGGCACGCCACCTCTTCTTTATCGAGATCGGCAGGCGTGCCCATCGTGTTCCTGCACTCCCTCCCGCTCCGAAGAACCCGTCCGGGTACTCAATGTACCTCAGGAAGTTCCTGGATGGAGGCAAAATACTCTCAGTTACCCAGAAGAGTATCGAACGGGTGATCATCCTCGAGATCGGGAAAGGCGGGGGAAGACTCAACCTCATCATCGAGCTCTTTGATGAGGGGAACCTCATCGTTACAGACGAGCAATTCGTCATCCAGAATGCCCTGAAGAAACGCCGGTTCCGGGAACGGGAGATCGTCTCCGGAGAGAGATATGAAATTGAGGGAGTCGATCTCGCTGATCTGGCGCGAGAGGCATTCGAGGAGATCCTGAGATCCCAGGAGAAGGATCTCGTCAGGGCAGTTGCCGTTGGCCTGATGTTTGGAGGCGTGATGGCAGAGGAGCTCTGTCTCCGTGCCGGTGTCGAGAAGGCATTCCCGACACAGTACCTGACTGATGAGATACTCTTGCGGCTGTATGATGCCTACAGAAGCATCATCCTTGAAGCCAGATCCACCACGCATCCGGTGATCGACAAAGGCGGATGCTGGCCATTCCCGCTGGCTGGATCTGAGGGGGCTGTTTTATATCCAACCTTCTCTGATGCACTTGCCGCATATTATCCGCTCCCGAAGATGGAGGAGAAGGAGGAGGCAAAAAGGGAAGTCCTCTCAAGGGAAGAGCGTATCCGTCGGCAGCAGGAAGGAGCAATTCTGAAGTTCGAGGAGAAGATCCGTGATTCCGAGCGTGCCGCAGAGTTGATCTATGAGAACTACCCCGATATCCAGCAGCTGATAGATATTCTCAAAGCCGCATCCGAGAAGCTCTCCTGGCAGGATATTGAGAAGTTGATCAAGAACGCAAATCATCCGGCAGCAAAGATGATCGTCTCGGTGAACCCTGCTGATGCGTCAGTTGTCGTGGATCTCGGAATGAAGGTGACGATATCTGTTCAGAAGAGTGTTGAGGGGAATGTCGGCGTCTACTATGACCAGATGAAGAAGTTCAGGTCAAAGCGTGAAGGTGCGATCCGGGCGATGAACCGGCCCCCGCCAAAACAGAAAGACCGGGCGGCGGTTCCAAAGAGGCAGAAGCCGAAATGGTACCACCGGTTCCGCTGGTTTGAGACGAGTGACGGCGTACTCGTCATCGGGGGCAGGGATGCAGACCAGAACGAAGAGCTTGTGAAAAAATACATGGAAGGAGGCGACACCTTTGTCCATGCTGATGTGCATGGAGGAAGTGTCGTCATCGTGAAAGGGAAGACAGAACGGATGGATGAGGTGGCACAGTTTGCCGCATCGTACTCGAACTTCTGGAAGGGCGGGTACGGATCCGGGGATGTCTATGCAGCAGCACCCGGACAGGTGAGCAAGACCCCGGAGTCAGGTGAGTTTGTTGCCAGGGGTGCATTTGTCATCAGGGGAGAGCGGACATATTACAGAAACGCCCCCCTTGCGGTTGCCGTTGGTGTTGTGACAGAGCCGGGGGTTGCGGTTATCGGGGGTCCTGTTACTGCCATTGAAAAGAAGGCAAAACATATGGTCAGGATCGCACCCGGAACCTTTGAGCCAAACGATATCGCAAAGAAGGTGGTCAGGATGCTCCGTGACCATCTTCCGGCAACCGATGCGAAGGTTCTCAGGAGTATCCTCTCAACCGAGGCGGTTGCTGCCTTCATACCGGCCGGGGGATCCGATATCATTGAGGAGTCATGAAAGCCACCTTCTGTGACCTCAGGAGAAATACAGGCGAGATTAAACTGATGCCAGAGTCACTTGACGATCTCTGGCACCTCTCCCACCTGATCGAGCCATCTGATCAGGTGTACGCCACCACGCTCCGATCTGTCGAACAGGCATCTGATAAGATCAGGCCCGATAAGGTAGAGAAGAGGCCGGTTCGGATCGGTCTTGAGGTGGAGCGAACCGAGTTTGTACCAGAGTCACGGAGACTAAGGATAGCAGGAATAATCCGTGATGGGTCGGATCCCGGACTCCACCACAGCCTGAATGTCGAGACAGGATACGAGATCTCGGTTATCCGGCAGTGGAGGAGATCAGATCTCGCCCGGATCGACCGGGCTGTGAAGGCATCACTCTATGATGCGATTCATATCATCGCCCTTGAGGAAGGTGAGGCTGAGATCTGCCGTGTGCGGCAGTACGGGCCCGAGCGGATCACTACCATGACACAGGGGAGCGGGAAGACCAGGGGCGAGAATACCCGGCAGGCCCTCTTTGAGAGCCTCTATTTGTTCCTCCTGCAGGTCACCGGACCCATCGTCATTGCAGGTCCCGGATTCATCAAAGAGGAGTTTGCCACCTATGTCCGGTCGCGTGATACGGATCTTCTGGCACGGATGGCAATTGTAGATACACAGAGGAGCGGGTATGGCGCCATCCAGCAGGCGATCGGCGATGGTGTTCTTGAACGGGTGGCAGAAGATCTCCAGCTTGCACATGAGGTACAGGCAGCCGACGAGGTCTTTAAGCGTATAGCACGTGATGATCCCGTCAG